>JACPDY010000132.1 GCA_016183775.1 Bacteroidota bacterium | reverse complement strand
GTTTACAGGTTAAGCACCAACCGTTGTTACCAAACATACAAGCAATTGTGTGTGGGAGTACGAAGATGAAAATTTACGCTCTTAACCTGTTCTTAAAAAATTGAATATCAATGCTTAACTAAATTATATACAGATGAAAAAGGAATTATCACCAAAACAACGCGAAGAATTACTTAGGGTTTTAAAGGCACGTTTTGAGAAAAACATGACCCGCCATACCTTCCTTTCTGCCGGAAAGAAGGTTCTCGAATGGGCCAAAGTACAGGAAAAGCTGGAAGCCAATACAGAAAAACTTTGGTCACTCAATGAAATGGAAAGAACCGGCGGCGAACCGGATGTTGTTGCCTATGATAAAAAAAAAGGGGAATATATTTTTTATGATTGTTCAGCGGAAAGTCCTGGTGGCCGCAGAAGTGTTTGCTATGACCGCCAGGCGCTGGAATCAAGGAAAGAGCATAAACCAAAAAATAGCGCGATTGGTATGGCTGCTGAAATGGGGATTGAACTTTTAACAGAAGAGCAATACCAGGCATTACAGAAGCTTGGAAAATTCGATACCAAAACATCGAGCTGGATAATAACACCTGCTCATGTCAGGGCACTCGGCGGCGCCCTCTTTTGTGATCGCCGCTACGATACTGTCTTCGTATATCACAACGGCGCAGAATCTTACTATGCAGCCAGGGGTTTCCGTGGTTCACTTAGGATCTAACGAAAATATCATACACATGACAAAGGGTGCTATGGACATTCTCTGACCCGCAGTTTGCATGCCTGCAAAAACAAAAATCCGCCAAAGGCGGATTTCGTTTGTTGCCCGAGCTGGATTCGAACCAACATAGTCAGAACCAAAATCTGAAGTCCTGCCATTAGACGATCGGGCAATCTTCTATCATTTCTTCATGATAGGGACGCAAAAGTAACAAATAATTTTTTTCCGGCAACTTGCCTTAATTTTAAAGGATGCTTAACAGGATATTCTATATTCATTTTTAGTTATGTTATATTTTACTGTTGATTGTTGATAGTAAACTATCGCATTGTGTAATCCATTGATAGAAAACAAGATACAAAAAATAACAATCTCAAATTAGGGCATAAAAATTCGAAATTGACCCGCGAGCCTCGTTCGCTTTATTTCCTTAAATTCGTGGCTTACTAAATAATTGAGGCTATAAAATGTTATTTCAATTTTCTTGGTCCTTACATTTATTATTTAACATATAACTATGAACTATAAGCGTATTAATAACGTTACCGGCTGGTCGGTGTTTGCTGTTGCAGCGTATACTTACCTGGCAACCATTGAACCTACAGCCAGTTTCTGGGATTGCGGTGAATATATTGCCACCGCTTTTAAGCTGCAGGTGGGCCACCCTCCCGGGGCGCCGTTTTTTCAAATGATCGGTCGTTTCTTTACCCTGTTTGCCGGCGGCGATGTCACTAAAGCCGCCAAAATGGTGAATATTATGTCGGCCCTGTGCAGCGCTTTTACCATTTTGTTCCTGTTCTGGAGCATCACAGCCCTGGCCCGCAAAATTGTTGAACACAGTGGCGAAATTACCGATGGAAAAATGCTGGCTATCATGGGCAGCGGTATCGTTGGTGCCCTGGCTTATACATTCAGTGATTCTTTCTGGTTCTCAGCTGTTGAAGGTGAAGTTTACGCCATGTCGGCGATGTTCACTGCCATTGTATTCTGGGCTATATTAAAATGGGAACGGATCGCCGATGAACCCCACTCCGAACGCTGGATAATTTTTATTGCTTATATGTTCGGCCTTTCTATTGGCGTTCACTTACTTAATTTATTGGCCATACCGGCCCTTGTATTCATTTACTACTTCAAAAAATTTAAGACAGATAACAAAGGGTTTATTATAACCGGTATCCTCTCTATTATACTGCTTGGCGGTATACAGGCAGGTGTTGTGCCCGGCATCGTGAACCTGGCGGGTAATTTCGAATTGTTCTTTGTGAATACGATTCATCTCCCGTATAACTCAGGTTCCATTGTATATTTCCTTTTACTTATTTCATTGATCGTTGTCGGGCTGGTCTATACTCACAACGAATCCGAAAAGTATTTTAATTATTTTATGATTCTGTCCATTGTGTTTTTTATTCTTTCGCTGATTACCAGTACCAGCGGATCAGCCGGCGTTTTCCGATTTGTTGTTGGCGGTTCCGCCCTGGCTCTTCTTTATTTCGCCCGCAAGCGTGTGGCACTCATCAATACCATCATTTTAAGTTTTACCATGCTGCTTATCGGCTACTCTTCTTTCATTATGCTGGTTATCCGCTCCAATGCCAATACGCCAATGAACGAGAACGCGCCAAAAGATGCCATCAGCTTACTCTCCTATCTTAACCGCGAACAGTACGGCGACTGGCCTATTTTATACGGACAATACTACAATTCCCCCCTTGATCCTGAAAAACCATACATTGATGGTACTCCGGTTTACATACGGTCACCAAAAGACAATACCAATTCTGTTCCTCTTCCGGCGGAAGGCAGTTCCTCCATTCACAAAAGCAATGTGAAGGATAGTTATATAATTTCTGATGATCGCCAGAGTTCGATTCCTAATTACGACAAAAATTTTTGTACAGTATTTCCCCGCATGTGGAGTTCCCAATCGAGCCACGAATCGGCGTACCGCAACTGGGGCGGCATTAAACGAGATAAAACCACTGACGCAGAAGGGCATGAAACTCCCGTTAAACCTGCCTTCAGTGAGAACCTGCAATATTTTATCTCTTACCAGATCAACTGGATGTACTGGCGTTATTTCCTTTGGAATTTTGTAGGCAGGCAAAATGATATACAGGGACATGGTAATTCTACTGATGGCAACTGGATAACCGGTATTAAAAGCTTTGACAACTGGCGCATAGGGATCAAAGGCACATTGGAAAGCAACAAAAACAATAAAGCCCGGAATGCTTTTTACGCGCTTCCTTTATTATTGGGGGTGATCGGGTTATTTTTCCATTTTAACCGTTACAATAAAGATGCCTTTGTTGTGTTACTCCTGTTCCTGTTCACAGGGCTTTGTATTGTTGTTTACCTTAACCAATATCCATACCAGCCGCGTGAGCGGGACTACGCGTATGCCGGCTCATTCTACGCGTTCGCGATATGGATCGGCATTGGCGTACTCGCGATCTTTGACGCGTTGAGTAAAAAAATGGCACAGAAAACAAGTGCTGTTATTGCGACAGCAATATGTGTGCTGGCAGTTCCTACACTTATGGCTAAAGACGGATGGGATGATCACGACCGCTCGCAGCGCTACACAGCAAGGGATTTTGCAAAAGACTACCTCGACTCCTGCGCGCCAAACGCTATTTTATTTACCAATGGCGATAACGATACTTTCCCTCTCTGGTACGTACAGGAAGTAGAAGGCTATCGCACAGATGTACGTGTGTGTAACCTCAGCCTCCTGAATACCGACTGGTACATCAACCAGATGAAGCGCAAGGCGTACGACTCCGACCCGGTTCCGCTTTCATTAACTGAAGATAAGTACAGGCAGGGAACCCGCGACTACGTTCCATTTTATGACCGGAAGATAGAAGGCCATATTTCTGTACGTGAGTTGATCGATTTTGTGTCCAGCAATGATCAGCAAAATCAGCTGCAAACACAAAACGGAAAATACATCAGTTATTTCCCGACCAAGAAGATGAGTGTTCCTGTTGATTCAGCCAAAGTGCTAAAGAACGGAACAGTGGCTCCGCAACTCGCCAACCGGATTGAAAAATCGATCAAATGGGAATTGGATAAAAGTTATGTATTGAAAAACGACCTGATGGTGCTTGACCTGTTAGCCACTAACAATTGGGAGCGCCCCATTTATTTTGCCGTTACAACCGGCCCTGAGAGCTATCTTAATCTTCAGGATTATTTCCAGTTGGAAGGACTCGCTTACCGTTTAGTTCCGATAAAGGCGCTTCCTCAGGAACAGCAGATAAGCGGGACGCGTGTGGCTACGGATATCATGTATGATAACATGATGAAATTCAGCTGGGGCGGAATGGATATAAAAGGTAATTACCTGGACGAAAATATTTCCCGTATGTGCACCAACCTTCGCATTCAAATGGGAACACTCGCCTCAGCCCTCATTAACGAAGGCAAAAAAGATAAAGCATTGAAAGTGGTTGACAAGTGTCTGGAAGTAATGCCTTCGGAAAATGTACCATATGACGCGACCGTTTACGCACTTGTACTGTCCTATTATCAATTAGACGCGACTGAAAAAGCAAATGCGCTTGCCAAACGCCTGTTCGATATTTTTGAAGCTGATATGAATTATTACATTTCACTGGGCAGTACCGGCGCAGCCGCATACGGCCGCGAAATACGACAGGCGCAGGAAATCATGAGCCGTTTGGTTTATATGGCCAAATCAAACAAACAGGACGCGCTTGCCAAGGAGTTTGAAAAGCGTTATAACATGTTCTCGGCTGTATTCGGAAAAGAAGAACAGCAGCAACAGCCGCAAATGCAGGAGCAACCATAGTCCTTATCTACCTCTCCCTTCTTTGGGGAGAGGATTGAAATGAAGTTGATAAGGCCTCCATATGCAGTACGCAAACTATTCAGCAGTCTCATTTGGAGGATACCTACTGCTGAAAAAAAGATCTACCTTACGTTTGACGATGGCCCGATCCCGGAAGTAACACCCTGGGTATTGGATATTTTAAAAAAGCATAATGCAAAGGCCACATTTTTTTGCATTGGCCAAAATGTAGAAAAAAATCCCGACCTGTATAAACGAATTTCAGATGAAGGCCACAGTACCGGCAATCATACCTATAACCATCTCAACGGCTGGAAGACCAGGAACAGCGAATACTTCAGCAACATTGAAAAATGCTCAGCCTTAGTCAGGTCAAAATTATTCCGCCCGCCTTACGGAAAAATAAAAAAGTCTCAGATCTCAGATCTCAGATCTCAATACTCCCTTGTTATGTGGGATGTTTTAAGCTATGATTTTGATCAATCTGTTTCGCCCGAAAAATGTTTATCAAATGTGATTCGTTACTCCCGTGAAGGTTCAATAATTGTGTTTCACGATAGTTTAAAAGCGCAGCGCAACCTCGAATACGCACTCCCGAAAGCTATAGAACAACTGAGTTTAAAGGGATTTAGCTTTGAGGCCTTAAAATAAGCTTTACTTTTCAGGCAGCGAATCCAGCAAGTCGCTGATCTTTTTCTTTTGTGCCTGTACTTTTGTGATCTCCGCTTTGATACCGGATGGATCGCCCGGTTTCGTGTCCTTCAGCTTCGTGTTTAATTTTACTTCTTTTTCTTCATACATAGTCACCAGGTCCTTCAGCGCACGCCGGCCATAAAATTTCACAAACTGGTTCTCATCCTTTGCAACAGATTCAAATACGGGCAGGGCTTTATTAACCGACTCGTCGCTGCAACGTTTCAGAAAATCACTATAGGTGGCTGTATAGCTTATTTTCCAATATCCTTTAAAGCGATCGGCACTTTTAATAAAAAAATCGTTGTTCTCGTCCGAGCCATGCCGCGCATAAATATCCATTACCGAAGCAAGCACCTGCTCATTCTTCTCACCTTCAAGTGTTTTCGCTATCGCCATTGATTGAGTGCTGTCCAACTTATCAACTGCGGACAAGGCCTCACTAATAACCGCATAGGATCTGTCATTTACGGCGTCTTTATATAAAGACATCAAATCCATATCCTTAAAGTTTTGCGATAAAAATGCAATGGCCTCAGCACGCACCAATGACTTCGGATCTTTCACCACAATACGCATCAACTTTTCCTTTGTCGCGTTTTCATTGCCTTTTAATATTTCGCTTAATCCCGATATCGCAAGCAAACGTATTTCCCAATAATTATCGTCAATGGCGCTTAAAATACATTCCACATATTCCGGAGCCTCAGGCGTTTTTACAAGATTAAACAAGGCCTCTGTTCTATCCTCATAAAGCGGCGCGTGATGGTATTGAAAAGCAAGCTCCTGCGGGGTCTTTCCCGTTTCAGTTTTAACGCAGAGCAGCATTTTTTCGGCATCAACATTTACCAGCTCAGGTTTCACCGGGAGATCAAATTCAATTTCCTGTTTTTGCTTTTCGACAACAATGTGTTTACGCTCTACTTTACCTCCGCTGTAAATATCAACGTCGATTGGCAATTTATAAAGAGGGCTTAACTTCAGGTCCTGCTTCTGCTCAATAGTTACTGTATATTTTTGCTTCGTATCACTATATTGATGCCTGATCTCCAGGTCAGGATGACCCGCTGAAAAAAACCATTGATTGAAGAACCAGTTCAGATCTTCACCCGTAATTTTTTCAAAGGCGAGACGAAGGTTCGCCACTTCAGCGGAACCGAACTTATTAGATTCCAGGTAAAGTTTAAGTGCGGCGTAAAAAGCCTCATCGCCTGTATATTTGCGAAGCATGTGGAGAACACATCCGCCTTTTTCGTAGGTGTGCGCGTCGAACACATCTTCACGATTCTCATAATAATACCTCACAATACTCACCTGTTTACGCCTCGATTCCTTAAGATATTTATCGAGCGTTTCACGGTGATGAGCGTCAGCCGCATCACGGCCATATTTGTTTTCCCTCCATATATACTCCCCGTAATCTGCAAACGATTCGTTCACCGGTAGGTTCGACCACGACTCGCAGGTAACCAGGTCACCGAACCACTGATGAAAAAGCTCATGCGAAATAACATCTTCATAATCACGATCAAGCATTTCACGGTCGGTTTGATTTAAAAAATCTCCATGTAAAGTGGCTGTTGTGTTCTCCATAGCGCCGGAAACATAATCACGCACAATAATCTGCGCATATTTATTCCAGACAAAAGGCACACCCAGCTTATTTGAAAATGTTTCGATCATCTCAGGTGTATTGCCAAAAATGTTTTTCGCATAAGGCTCATAATCCTTTTCCATATAGTAATTCACTTCCTTATTACGCCACTTGTCCTTCACTATTGAAAATTCCCCTATCGCCATCATCACGAGGTAAGTTGAATGGGGCAGATCCATTTTCCAATGATCGGTTCGTGTACCATCAGCGTTCTCTTTCTGATCAGTTAATTCACCATTGGAAAGTGTAGTATATTTTTTATCCACTGTAATGAATATCTCTTCCGTCATTTTTTCGTTAGGCTTGTCGATGCAGGGAAACCAAACCGAGTTAGATTGTGTTTCTCCCTGGGTCCATATCTGTTGAGGCTTATCCTTTTCTTTGCCGTCAGGATTAATGAAATACAAACCTCTATCATCTTTTATAGCTTCACTTCCGCCCTTTACTTTCAATTCATTGGGCTTGGCAGTATAATCAACGAATAACCTAAAAGTGTCGTTGCGGGTATATTCCTTATTGAGTATTACATGAAGTATATCATCCTTATAAGTATAGCTAAGTCTTGTTTTATCAGCCCCTTTAAGTAAAGCCACCTCATTAATATCCATACCACGGGCATCGAGATCAATTGTGCCTATCGGATAAAAATACGGACGGGCTGTTATTGTCGCTTTACCATACATATAGGTTTTTGCCCAATCGAATTTAACCTCAAGTTTTGTGTGAATAATATCATTGATACGTGTTTCAGAACCATGATAAACCGGCTTTTCTTTTTCGGGCTTTACAACCAGCGTATCCAGTTTAACAACATTGTCTTTTGAGGCACCTGTCTTTTGAGGTGTTTTACAGGCAATAACGAGCGTCAGGGAGAATAATGCGCATAGAACACCTCTCCTGAAAAATACAGAGTAGTTTATTCTGCTGAGTATGAATTGATGCCCGATCACCTGCTGCTTTTCGTTTAAGAGGGGCCAAAGGTGGGTAAAAAATACTATACTTTCAAGTTCCCGGCAAACTTGAACTAACCAGGGTATTCGCAGCGGATACGTTATCCATTTTAAGATGTATGGGGCAAAAAAAAGCAGGCCGCCAATCCCCGTAAAGTAGCTGACAGCCTGCATGCTTATTTAACTATCCGGATCTTTAAAAAGAGTTATCAGCTTAAAGGTTCGGCACTTACTATTTCATCTATGTTTACCTCTGTGATGAGGTTTTTACAGGCCTCAACATCATTATTAGCTTCCGCCTTTTTGTAACGCATCCGCTCAACCGCACTTGCAAAATAATGCACAACCGTATCCTGCTTCATCGTTTCCCAAATAACCCCGAAAACTTCTTTGCCTGATCTTAACCTGAATTTGCAGGGTTGCTCGCCGTAAGTTAAAATATCTATCCGTTTCATAATCTTTTAGTTTCGTAAGTATAAGTTTACGACATTATAACGCAAACTCAACGAATGAAGTTGCGTTTAGTTTTCAACAAAATAAAATCAGGCTGTTAATTACGGCTTTTTATAATCCGGGAGGTAATTCAGCACTCCGTAATGAGGAAGCAAAAACTAATATACTTAATGCTTCTTCAATATACGTTTCTTTCTGTCTTTCGATTTATTTTTTGGAGCCTTAAATAATCGCTTGTCTTCTTTGGAATTTTTTCTGAATGCCTTACCTCCCCATCCTGAAGATTTTTTTCGGCCAAACAATCCTTTCTTGCCGGTGTACTTCTTCTTCTGGAAAGCACTGCGATTTTTCTTCTTGTTATTAGTAAAACGCTGTGTCTTTTTTTTGTGATCGAACCCTTGTTTCCTGGAAAATAATTTTCGCTTACCACCGCCTCCAAAATTATTATCACGCTCATTTAAAGGCTCACGGCCTGAATTGAAGTATGTCGGCTTGTTTGACTTTTGCCCAAAACAAGGCTGCAGACCCCAAAATAAAGTCGATAATATTATACCTGTGATAAATCTCCTCACACGAAACTGTTTACAACAATATTATTCATAAAAAATGAATACCGCAACACCCAGCTATTATTTTACCGCTTGTAAGTTAAAATACTTTTTTTGTTCGTACCTTGTATTTGCTAATTTATGCTTAAAATGTCACATTTATTAAATAAATTGTTTTTACTTCTGATGATTGCCTTCGCAACTATTGTTCCATTTGCCGGATGTTCGGATAAAGATACAAAAGAGAATAAACGTGAAGTAAAAGAATCGTATCTATGCCCCATGAAATGTACCTCAGAAATATTCAGTAAGCCCGGCAAATGTCCTGTTTGCAACATGGAGCTGGAAAAAGCTGAACCCAGTTAAGTATTCCCATTATTATGAACTTTTCATTATACAGACATCTCTTTTTTTCTGCATTTTTTATCCTTATAGCAGTATTGAGCCATGCGCAGACAGGCTGGGATCATATAAAAGCGAATGATAATAAGGCTGCCCGTAAATCATTTATGGCGGACCTGGAAAAAGATAGCCTTAATCCCGACGCTATAAAAGGACTTATTTATCTGAGCGACATTGAGCAGGATAAACTTGCTTACAGGAAATATGCCAACAGCCTGATCCGCAATTTTCCGAACGAGCATATTTTTAGTGTACTGAAGAACGCTTATACAGGAACACCTGACCTTATAGTTAAACAAAAGGATTTCAGCGAACGCAGCAAACTGTTTTACAAACTTATTCAGGCAGCTGAATTGAAGGAAAAAAGGCAATTCAACGAATCAAAAATTGCCTATAGTGAGTTGTTGGGCGATTATCACTGGTCGCTTATAGGTCCGTTTAAAAATGTTTCGGGAAGCGGTTTTGATATAGAATACCCTGTAGAAACAGATGCGTATGACAGCACTAAAATATATACCAATCACAGAAACCTCGCGCTGAAATGGGTGAAACCCAGGTATTATGACCCTTCCGACAAGATCAATTTTTCGCGCCATTTACCTAACAATTACAATGGCGGCACTTATTATGCCAACAGCTTTATAAACATTCCTGAAAGCAAAACTATTCAACTTCGTATAGGAAGCTCATCGCCCGTTAAAGTCTGGTTAGATAACTCACTTGTGTTTGAGAACAAAAGCATTACCCGCTTCCAATGGGATGGGGAGATCGTCGAACTCAACATTAAGGCGGGGACACATCGTATTCTTATAAAATGTTCCACCCCACCTCCACAGACAAGACATTATGATTTCTTATCGTTTTTCGACTCGCCGGGTGTTTCAGACCTGAACCTGAGCAGCTGGATGAGTGACTATATCAGCCTTCTCAATGATGACAGTAATAATGACCCTTCTTTTTCACTAAGGATCACAGATACAAATGGCAAACTCCTCAACATTGGATCTGGGGCACCCGCTAAGGTCGCAACTGCCATATACCAGCCCGATATATATAACAACTTTGCCATTAATTACTTTCAGGGACTTATAGAGCGTTCACCTGACGACCTGTTCAATTACTATGCACTATGCAAAGCTTATTTTATGAAAAATATGACCAGGCGAGCCGAACCCTTTTTCGTAAAGGCACTACGTAAGCAAAAGGACTTGGTACTGCTTAAATACATTACCGCGAAAATTTATGCTGAAAACGGGAAAACCGAAAAAGCCTACGAGGTGCTGAACGACATTAACCAGGATAAGACCCCGATCTTTGGTTTGCTTTATTCCAAATTCAGAGATATTGACCTTAGTACTGAAGAACAGAAATACCTCCTTGCCCTGGATCGCCTTAAGGCCATTACACCTTCCAATTACTCTGTAATAAGTGCATACATGAAATATTACGATAAAAAGGGGATGCAAAAACAAAAAGAAGATTTTATCAATGAAATGAAAAAGACTTATCCCGTTTACAAAGAATCTCTTGATGTCGAATTGGATACCGAACCCATGAAAGATCTGACGGAAAAAGAACGCAGCAAAGGAACCCGGATCACTATGAGGAAAATAAAATCACGCTTCTCAACAATTGATTACTCCACCGCCATTTATTATTACAAGAACAAGGGTAAACCGGCGCGGGTACTCGAACTGTATGATGAGCTGATCAAATTCCTTCCTTACAATATAGAATACCGGCAGGACAAGGCACAATACCTTTTGTCGGAAAAAAAGCACAGAGAAGCTCTGAAGGAATTACAGGAGGCTTTGTCGATAGCTCCATGTAATAACCTTACACTGGAATATATTGGCGATGTTTATAATGACAAGAGCAAAAATAATCCACTGGCCTCAGATTCGATAGCACTTACCTGGTACAAGCTTTCAAAAAGATACCAGCGTCAAAACTATGGGGTCGATACAAAGATCACACGTATTGAGGGCCAGAAAAAATTAAAACGCCTGTTCACCACTAAAAGCTTTGACGATATCCTGGCTGATGAAGGCTGGAAAGATAAATACACCAAAGAAGACGCGGTAATATTGATGTATACCCGTGACCTCGCTTATGATTCAATGGCGCATGTTGAAGTGTACCAGCAAATGATGATAAAAATTCTGAATGAGGGCGGAGCCAAACGCTGGACCGAATACGACTTTGGTTTTTTAGGAGCGCTGAATACACTCAGGGTAATAAAACCAAATGGAGCGGAGGTCAGCCCCGATAAACAGGGGAGCTATGTCGTTATTAAAAACCTTGAACCCGGCGACATTATACAAATTGATGGCATGCAGGAATGGGAACAGCAGTCGGAACTCGACCAGGAGCTCTCGCTTATTCATTATGTTTCGTTTGAGGCCCCCATTTATTACCACAAGTTCGAAGTAGCGGTTCCCGAAAAAAAATACCTGGGATATCTCTACCATAAACTCGACAGCGCCCTGAAAAGATCAACAAATAATGGTTTTGACTTTTATAAATGGGAATACTACAATATGTCGAAAGTGGAAAATGAAGACGCTGCACTTGATCTGTATGATCTCTATAGCAGTATTATGATAAGTTCTATACCCGACTGGAGCAAACTGGTTAACTGGTATAAGCAGATCACCTATGGCAAATTTGAAATGACCTACGAAGTAAAAGAAGCGCTTGACAGTATTATCCGACCCGGAATGAGGGATGAGCAAAAAGTAGAAGCTATTTATAATTACCTCACCAAAGAGATCAAGTATTCTTACGTTCCATTCTTACAATCGGGTTATGTGCCTAAAGATCCCGGCCTTACACTCTCATCTCGCATTGGTGATTGTAAAGATGTAGCCACATTGATGATCGTGATGCTTAAAGCCATCGGAATTGAGGCCAACTATACACTTGTTAAAACCAATTCCTACAATCACCAGGAAATGCTGCCTTCGCTTTACTTTGACCATGTGGTTGTTCAATATGTCATCGGCGGACATACCCGTTACCTCGATATGACAACCGATTACTACCCCTATTATGTATTGACCGAAAATGACGCTAACGCCTTTTCACTTGTTATAAAAGACAAAGAAAAAACAGTTGCCCGGCTCCCGGGCGATGACCTTGACCCTTCGAAAAACAAAATAGAATATTCCATTGATGCCAGACTGAACAGCGACAAAACAGTTGATCTCCTGGTAGAAGCCACTTATCCCGGGATCGCCGGAGGAAGTATCAGGGAATACTTTTCAACCATTTCGGAACAGGAACAAAAAAATTACATCACCGAACATTCAGGTAAAGGAGTGTTTACAGACATCACCCTCCTTGATTACCATTTCGTGAATATGAAAGAAATTTCGAAGCCTTTAAAGGCCAGTTTGCATTTCAAAGCAGCTGAATTTTCGGACGAGGTCGCGAACCTGTTTATCTTTCGTATACCTTATATGAATGCGGTACAAGGCAGCGCGGCTATATCCGGAGACCATCGCCACAACCGTATAAATATTGACAAGCTGAGCGACACAGAACCAAATGTTCAAAAAATAACATTGCACTTCCCGAAAAATTATCGTTTGCTTAAACTTCCGGGAAATATCAATTACCAAAGCAAGTATGGCAGCTACAAAGCATCATTTAAAAAAACGAACGATGGTATTGCTATTGAAAAACAACAAATTTTCAACACAAAAATCGTTTCTGAAAAAGAATTTGAAGAATTCAAGGCTTTTTACCTCAAACTATTAAACTTCGACAAAACGAAGATCGCGATACAGCAATTGTAAAAAAGCCAATAATTCAGTTATCTTTAAGTATACTTTAAAAGGCCTGGTTTTTGTGGAAAGCAATGAAACAGGACATCTTAACATTTAAAGTGGTACGAATCACAAATGGATACGAATTTACGAATGTTAAGACCGATTATGAGGTGGCGCTATTCGTAAATTCGTATCCATTCGTTATCCGCACAAGCAAAAAATGAGTACCAATTACACTATATTAATTACCAAACTGGATGAGTTCATCCGCAAGTACTACAAAAACCAGGTACTTCGCGGGTTGTTATACTGCACAGCGGGTGGGCTTCTGTTTTACCTGGGTATAACCCTGATGGAATATTTTGCTCATTTCAATACAGGCATGCGTACTTTTTTATTTTACAGTTTTCTAAGCACAAACGCATTCATTGTTACACGACTCATTATTTTACCCCTGCTAAAACTTTACCGGCTTGGCTCAGTTATTTCATATGAACAAGCCGGCGGCATTATTGGCAGGCACTTCAACAAGGTACAGGACAAATTATTAAATGTTCTTCAACTTCAAAATGAAGCAACGCTCTCGTCCCTCGTCCCTCGTCCCTCGTCCCTTTTACTCGAAGCCGCCATAGATCAAAAGATTAAAGAATTAAAACCTGTCCCTTTTACATCGGCAATCAACCTGTCCGAAAACAAAAAATACCTGAAGTACGCTCTTGCACCCATGGTTGTATTACTCTTTATTTTATTTTCGGCACCAAGCATTATTACCGACAGCACGCGGCGACTGGTAAAACACGGAACTTATTTTGAAAAAGAATCTCCTTTTCAATTCAATATTCAGAATAAAGATCTGCGAACTATTCAGCAGGAAGACTTTGAACTACAGGTAAAGCTTACCGGCAACGAGGTGCCGGATAATATGTATGTTTCAATTGACAACAATGAATACAAGTTAAATAAAGATAATACCGTTGAATTCAGCTACCTGTTCAAAAATCCGCAAAAGTCAATACGGTTCAGATTGACTGCAGATGGCTACCAATCGAAAGAATACGAATTAGCGGTGCTGCCTAATCCCATCCTTCTCAATTTCAATATCACACTTAATTATCCGAAATACCTAGGAAAACATGATGATGTGATCAAAAACACCGGAGACCTGCTGATCCCTGTAGGAACAAAAGTCACATGGAATTTCAACACGCAAAACACCAGGACGCTGCGAATGAGCTTCATCGACACCGCGTTTGCTGTGCAACCTTCGGCAAAAGACGCATACAGTTTTTCTTCACGCATGATGAATGACGTTCGTTACGCAATTACCACTGCCAATGAATTTATCAGAAGTAAAGATTCTGTTTTATACAGCATAAATATTATACCTGATCAATATCCGTTGATCGGAGTTGATGAACAAAAAGATTCGCTTTCGCAAAAAATATTTTACTTTAAAGGCCAGGTGAAAGACGATTATGGATTTACCAATCTTACATTTAACTATCGCTTTATTAATAAAAGCGATTCGACCGATAACCGATCACCGATAACCGACAACCATGTTTCCGTATCCATTCCAATCAGCAAATCCTTAACCCAGGATCAATTTCTTTACACCTGGGACCTTAACAAGCTTAACATTGCCTCAGGCGATGCTGTGGAATATTATTTTGAAATCTGGGATAATGATGGTGTGCATGGCGCTAAATCTGCGCGTTCACAAAAACTGGTATTCAAGGCACCTACTATGCAGGAAATTTCGGAGAACACTGAAAAGAACAACTTGAAAATAAAAGATGAATTAAAAGAAACCATACAGGAGGCGAAAGACCTGCAAAAACAACTGAACGCCCTCAACAAAAAAATACTTGAAAAGAAAGACCTGGGCTGGGAAGACAAGAAAAAAATGGAGGAGCTGCTTCAGCAGCAACATGAACTTCAGCAAAAGGTTGAAAGTATAAAAAATGAAAATCAAAAAAACAACCTGTCACAATCGGAATTCAAACAGGTTGATCAGCAAATTGCGGAAAAACAAAAACAACTGGAAGACCTGTTGCAGCAAGTGCTTACACCTGAGATGAAACAGAAAATGGAAGAGCTCCGGAAAATGCTTGCTGAACTGGATAAGAACAAAGTGCAGAATGAATTGGAGAAAATGAAGATGAATGCTAAAGATGTGGAGAAAGAACTTGACCGCGCGCTTGAAGCATTCAAACGCCTTGAAGTGGAACAAAAGCTCCAGGAAAATATTGAAAAACTGAACGAACTGAAGAAAGAACAGGATGAGCTTGCGCAAAAAACGGATGACAAAAAATCGGATGCGAAAGAACTGGAAAAAAAACAGGATAATCTGAATAAAAAATTCGAAGACTTCCAGAAAGATATGAAAGAACTGGAAAAGAAAAACCAGGAACTTGAGCAGCCAAACAAACTTGAAAATACCGATAAAAAGCAGGAAGACATTAAACAGGACATGAAGGCAAGCGACCAGCACCTACAGGAAAACAAAAAAAGCAAAGCTTCTCAGTCACAGAAAGGTGCTTCAAAAAAAATGGAGGAACTGGCCCGGCAAATGCAACGGATGCAGCAGGAAATGCAGCAGGAAGCAAATTCGGAAGACGCCAAAGCATTGAGAGAGATCCTCGACAACCTTATTCAGCTTTCATTTGACCAGGAAGGACTTATGGGTGATCTGAAAAAAATACGTATTGACAATCCCCAGTACCCTAAAGTAGCCCAGCAACAAAAGAAGTTACAGGACGACGCTAAAATGATAGAGGACAGCCTCCTTGCATTGAGCAAGCGTGTGCCAACAATTAAATCGGCCGTTAACCGCGAAATAAGTGCTATAAACATGAATATGGAAAAGGCGATCGGCGCCTTAGCCGAACGTCAGACCGCAGAAGCGAACAGCCGCCAGCAATTTTCGATGACATCTATCAATAACCTGGCACTTATGTTAAACGAATCATTACAAAACATGCAACAGCAGCAGCAAAGCAAAAGTAAGCAGGCGGGAACAGGCAGTTGCAAGAATCCGGGCGGGATGGGTAAAAAGCCCAGCATGGCTAACCTCCGCCAGATGCAACAGCAGCTGAATGAGCAGATACAAAAGATGAAGGATGCGATGGCAAAGGATGGTAAGCAGAAAGGCAAAGACGGGAAGGGTGGCAAAAGCGGAGTTAATGGACAACAAGGCATGAGCGAACAATTGGCCAAACTGGCGGCTCAACAGGAATATATACGCCAACAAATGCAAAAAGCCGCCGAAGGGCTTGAAAAAAGCGGAAAACCGGGCAACAAACCAGGGGGCGACGCAGCCCAAAAAATGGAAGAAACGGAAACAGACCTTGTAAATAAGCTAATTAGCCAGGAAACCATCAGGCGACAGCAGGAGATACTCACCAGGCTTTTGGATTACGAAAAAGCAGAGAAAGAACGGGACCAGGACGAAAAAAGACAGTCCAATGAAGCGAAAAGTGAATTTATACGTAACCCTAACGCGTTTTTAGAGTATAACAGGTTAAAAGAACGGGAAATTGAACTTTTAAAAACAGTTCCGCCTTCATTAAATCCGTTTTACAAATTGAAAGTGAACGAATATTTTAATAATTTTGAACAACAATAAAAAGATGACGATTCCTGAAAACAAATCCCTGACTATTTCTTCCAAAACAGAAAACATTGTGGTGGTTGAAAGTCTGATAAATGACATTTGTGAAAAATTTAAGATCAGTGAAGATCATTATGGCAACATTTTAGTGGCACTTACTGAAGCTGTGAACAACGCTATTCAACATGGCAATAAAAACAACCCGAGTAAGCACATTAATATATCTTTCAATATTCGTCCCGATCATATTTCATTCACTATAAAAGACGAAGGTCCAGGGTTCGACTTCTCACATATTCCCGACCCCACTGCTCCCGAAAATATTGAAAAGCCAAACGGACGTGGCGTGTTCCTGATGAAAAACCTTGCTGACAACATTGAGTTTGAAGATAACGGCAGCACTGTAAAACTCGATTTTAAGACCGGGAAATAGACCCATTCCTCTTTGCTTTTTTAACCATCTCATGTTAATTACTTTTGGACTCCCATTTTACATCGTTCCGTAAAACGCCTATATTTACTTCAATAAATATTATTATTAACCAAATGTTCGACAACGCCATGTCAAAAACCAACACTCCCGATTCTCAATCTATCAATTTGATAGGTGCTGGAACAGTAATTGAAGGTGATATAAAGTCAAACGGAGATATCCGCATTGATGGAACCATTAAAGGTTCATTGAATGTAAAAGGCAAACTGGTGGTCGGAACATCGGGGTTGCTTGAAGGCGAAATAGTTTGCCAGAATGCCGATGTATCCGGCACTATAAAGGCGAAAATTACGGTTTCCGACCTATTGTCGCTAAAAGCCAGCGCCAAACTAACAGGTGATATAGTTTCAGGAAAACTTCATATTGAACCAGGAGCCAATTTCTCCGGCTCATGCAGCATGGGTGGTATAATTAAAGATATAAATCATGCCGGAAACCAACCCAAGTCCCAGGAAAAAGCCGCCAACGCTTACTGACTACGGTAAATACGCAGGCATGGGCTTTCAGATGGCTGCGATCATTGGCCTCGGGACGTATGCAGGAGTAAAACTCGATCATCACTTTGGTTTAAAAAAATTTCCTGCATTTACTCTTTTGTTCTCCCTGCTATCTGTTATTGCTGCCATTTATTTTTCTGTGAAAGATCTCCTGAAAAAAAAATAATACGGCCCGATTCAACGTGCCTTTTTGCAATAGACAACAATAATTCCGGCATTTTATTTGATTAGTTTTCAAAGTGTTATATATTTGTTGACCCTGAAAAATGCAACTTTTCTTTGTGTGCAAAGTCATTAGTGCAAACTTTAATTAATTTATATGATTAAAAGAATAAGTACCTACAATATACCTTCAGTATTCATTTTATTAATATTTGTTTTATCCGCGGTTGTAAAAGCCCAGCCAAATTGTCAATGGACCAAGGGATATGGAAACACCAAAGAGGAATCCTGCAAGAGTGTATATGTTGACGCATCCGGTAATGTATACTCTACCGGATATTTTTATTCCCCCACCATTACTTTCGGTTCGACAACACTTACCAATTTTGATAATAGCTGCAACAGCTGTGACGCGTTTATTGTTAAATCCGACTCCTGCGGCAATGTGATATGGGCTAAAAAAGCGGGGGACGACTGGTACGTAGATGAAGGGGCTGCTATTTCTGCTGACAACCTTGGAAATATATATGTAGCTGGCTCATTTCAATCTGCCACTATCACATTTGGTTCTTTTGTACTTAATAACAGTGGCTCTTACAATACGTTTCTCGTGAAATATAATTCCGCAGGGGTTGTACAATGGGCAAAAGCATCAACAGGTGATTATCGGGCAGTTGTAACGGATATGTGTGCAGATAAAAATGGCAATACATATATGACCGGTTGGTTTAATTCTGATTCACTTATGTTTGATGGCATAAAGCTTATGCAAGGGGGCTATTATGATATGTTTGTTGTTAAATACGATAACAATGGTAACGCAGTATGGGCAAAAAATGCGGGTTATGACGGAGATGACTCTGGTTACGGGGTGGCTGCAGATACTGCCGGCAACGTATTTGTGGGAGGCTCTTTCCAGGATTCTATAAAATTTGGAACGGTTTTCATAAAGCCACAACTCGCTTACTATTATCATCCTTTTATCGTAAAATATGACAAAAATGGGAATGTTATATGGGCAAAAAGTTCCAGTAATGGAGAAAGTTCGGATGAAGCTTATGATGTTGCTGCTGATATTTCAGGAAATGCTTATCTGGCAGGCTATTTCAAATCCGACACAATAACATTAGGTTCCATACGACTGCCCAATGCTTCTATCTATAACCACAATGGATTTCTTGCAAAATACGATCCGTCAGGTAATGTTACCTGGGCAAGAAGAATTGGTGGAAATTTTAGCGATATCATTAAACGTGTTACTACTGATACAAACGCCAACATATATATTGGTGGCGACTTTGAGTCAGCAACAATAGCTTTAGATGCTCTTTCACTTACCAATTTTTCAAATGCGGACACTTCTTATGATATATTTATAGCTAAATACAATACAAACGGAAACATACAATGGGCCAGATCTGCCGGAGAAGCCAGAGGGGAATATTTAGAAGGTATTGCCGTGGGCAAAAACGGGATTCCTTTTATTTCGGGCAGGTATAATTCGAGTTCTCTGGCTTTTGGAGCTACAATACTTACCAATAAAGGCCGGACAGATACTTATGTAACGAATGAAATAACCCGCAACGGAATGCTTGTCCCTCAACTATGTACCGTAACAGTCGACAGCCTTTCAAAGAATAATGTCATTTATTGGGACAAAACTCCCTATACCGATGCAAAGAATTTTATTGTTTACAGGGAAACATCCATAAACAATTATAAGCCTTTAGCAACTATTCCGTATGATTCATTGAGTTATTTTACCGATACAGTACGAACCAGGTATTTTCCTAACACAGGCAACCCTAATATCGGAACATACCGGTATAAACTCCAGTATATGGACACGTCCGGCAACTATAGCTCATTAAGTCCATATCACAATACTATTTATATCGTCGATAATGGAGCGGGACAATTCTCATGGAACCCATTGTATACAATTGAAAATACCGCAAATCCGGTAGATAACTATGTATTGATGCGTGATGATAATGGAACCGGCGTGTGGACAACTGTTGGCAATGTTGTAGGGAATCAAAATACTATTGCTGACCCAAGTTATGCAAGTCATGCCAATGGGAAGTGGCGTGTAGAAACCCAATGGGCTATTACCTGCACCCCAACATTTATAAAAAAATCTAACGTGGATGGTGTAACTATACTGACTACAAAAACTGTCAACAACTCCCGGAGTAATATTAAAGACAATATTGCCGCCATCGGAATTAATGAATCAAATGCTGGCACACGCTTCTCACTTTATCCAAACCCAGCTAACGGAAGGCTCAATATTGAATGGCCGGAATTGTCAAGCGAGCCTCCTGTTCTGGTTATTATACGAAATTACCTTGGGACGGAAATAATAAAATTGGCTCCTGAAAAAAATAAAACCAGAACAACAATTGATATTTCAGATTTAGCTGCCGGTATTTATTGCCTTGAGCTGAAAGGCGATAAATATACGGCACTTAAAAAACTGGTGATTGAATAATAACATACCATTTGTCTTAAAAATTAGAACCAATTAACCTTAACACAACTTAAAATGAAAAGAAACTACTTTACACTCACAAATTTTTCAATAATTATTTTGACAATTGTAACTCCTCTGATCGTATGGGGACAACCTTATTGCCAATGGACAAAAGGATATGGTTTAGCTAAAGATGAACAATCCAGGGGGATATCAGTTGACAATAATGGCAATGTATATAGTGTTGGACATTTTAGCTCCCCTACAATTACTTTTGGTTCAACAACTCTTGTAAATGTAAGTAGCACAGGAACCTCGGATGTTTTCATTGTAAAACATGATTCGTGCGGAAATGTAGTTTGGGCAAAGCATGCCGGAGATCAAAATTACGACGATAGAGGAACTGCGATTATAACTGACAAGTCAGGGAATGTATATTTAACCGGTGCATACTATTCATACTATATAAAATTCGGTACAGATTCGCTGAGTAATAATGGCACCGGATGGAGTACTTATCTGGTAAAACTAAATTCCGCCGGTACTGTTATTTGGGCAAAGGGTCTGGATGCGAGCGGATCAGTATACCCTTCTGATCTGGCTATAGATAAGAACGGGGATATATATATGTCTGGCTACTATTTGTCTGATAGCGTTAAATTTGGCGGAATAAAAATAACGGGGAACACCTCTGACTACAGTTCATTCCTTGCAAAATTTAGCAGCAGCGGGAACGCTATTTCTGTAAAAAGTATTACCGGATATGGCAACAATCAGATCAACAGCATTGCTACTGACACCACTGGCAATGTAATTATTGCAGGCTATTACTCCGATTCATTGAAAGTTGATTCTCAAATATTAAACGGACAACCCAACTTAAATATGTTCTTTGCAAAATTTAACCCGGCGGGTACACTTTCCTGGGCCAAAAGTGTAGGGGACAATTACAACGATGAGGCTACCGGTGTCACTACCGATAAAGCCGGAAATATTTATCTCACCGGTTATTTTCAGTCAGATTCAGTTACGTTTGATAATATTAAACTCGTACTTATTAAGTTCACTTCCTGGGGAAATGGATTCCTGGCAAAATATGATGGGGCCGGTAATGCGTTATGGGCAAAACGTATTGGAGGGCTTACTGATGATTATGGAAAATCCGTTGTTATAAACAAAAACGGTGATGTGTTTGTCGGTGGCCGATTCAAGTCCACATCGATCACTATTGACGGAATAACACTTAATAATATAACCGGAACCAATACAACCTCTGATATTTTTTTGGCAAAGTATAATTCCAATGGCCAGCTTAAATGGGCTAAAAGCGCGGGCGGACCGGGCGATGATGCAATAGATAAATTGGCTCTCGGAACTAACGGCATTCCATACATTACCGGTACATTCAAATCTGTATCGATCGCATTTGGCGCGAATACACTGAACAACGGTGGCCTTACTGATATTTTTATTTCAAATGATATTACACGTAATGGTATGTTAGTTCCGCAATTATGTACCGTAACAGTTGACAGCCTGTCTAAAAACAATGTTATTTTTTGGGATAAAACACCATATATGGGAGTAAAGCATTTTATAGCATACAGAGAAACTTCCTCAAATCTTTATAGTCCGTTAGGAACTATCCCTTACGATTCGCTGAGCTACTATACTGATACCGTACGAACCAAATATGCACCCAATACAGGCAATCCAAACGCCGGTACTTACAGGTACAAATTGCAGTTTATGGATACATCAGGAAATTACAGTTACCTCAGCCCCTATCACAATACTATTTTTATTGTCGATAACGGATTAGGGCAATTTACATGGAATCCGCTATATACCATCGAAGGCTCTGCTAATCCGGTCAGCAATTACTTATTGATGCGCGATAACAATGGTACCGGAATATGGACTGTGGCAAACAGTGTAACAGGATCACAAAACACTGTTGCAGAACCAAGTTATTCGAGTTACATTAACGGGAAGTGGCGTGTAGAAACACAATGGTCGATCACCTGCACTGCAACTTTCAGCAAAAAAAGTTCCGGAAAAAATGACGACATGAGTGTGCTGACAACCAAAACAATTAACAATTCGAGAAGTAATATTAAAGATAATATTGCAGTTGTAGGTGTTACTGAAACTAACGCAAGCACTCTTGTTTCTGTATATCCGAATCCTGCGAATGACAAACTTAATATTGAGTGGCCGGAACTTTCCGCAAACCAACCGGCTCAGATACTATTGCGAAATCAGCTTGGCATGGAGGTTATAAAATTTGTACCGGAAAAAAATCAATCAAGGACAACATTGGATATTTCCGGCATCGCTCCCGGAATATATTGTGTTGAAATAAAAGGAAACAAATATACCGCCCTTAAAAAACTGATGGTTGACTGATAATTATTAATAGTTGATTTAAAGGAACGCGTATTGTCAATCCAGGGCCACCGCATGAATAATAATTGAGGGACAAACAGTTAGCTGTTAATAATAATGGCGGATTGAGTTGAAAAGGGAATGAAAAAAGTTTGTTGTTTGATTTTAAAAATCAAACAATGGACTTTGAATTACACTTT
>JACPDY010000131.1:20291-39568 GCA_016183775.1 Bacteroidota bacterium | reverse complement strand
TTTTTTATCAATAGTGGGGTGTTAATTTGTCATACACCCATGGCTACACACATGATATATCCAAAAAACAGTATATTTACCTCCCTTAAATGCGGTTGTTCTTTACTTCATAGTATGCGGGCGTGGCGAAATTGGCAGACGCACTAGACTTAGGATCTAGCGCCGCGAGGCATGTGGGTTCGAGTCCCTCCGCCCGCACTTAAAGCCATCACGCTTAAGCGTGATGGCTTTTTCATTTTAAGGGAAACACAAAACTAAAAATGCATAAATGAAACTTACAGTAATAGGACCAGGCCTGATCGGCGGATCACTCGCGAAAGATCTGCGGGCCAGAGGTTTTGCCAAACACATTACAGGTGTAGATAATAATGCCGGTAATGCGCAACAGGCAGTAGAGCTGGGTATTGTAGATGAAGCAAAACCGTTTGCTGAAGCCGTTAAAAAAGCGGATGTAGTATTGGTTTGTGTGCCTGTTGATGTGATTGAGAAAATATTACCCTCTGTATTGGATACAATAAATGCCAGTGCGGTGGTCATTGACCTGGGCAGTACCAAGTCAGTTATTTGTAAAACTGTAGAGAACCATCCAAAGCGAAAACAATTTGTAGCCGCTCATCCCATCGCCGGTACCGAAAACAGCGGACCATCGGCTGCCATTAATAACCTGTTCGATAATAAAACCTGTATTATTTGTGAGAAGAATTCAAGTTCAAAAGAAGCATTAAGTGTTACTCAAAAATTGTTCAATATGTTGAACATGAATCTGATTTATATGGAGGCAAATGAACATGATATTCACCTCGCTTATATATCTCATTTGCCTCACGTGATCTCGTTCGCCATGGTAAACACAGTATTGGAAGCTGAGAGGGATTTTAAGAGTCTTTTTAACCTGGCCGGCAGCGGATTCGCCTCACTTACGCGACTTGCAAAAAGCTCACCTGATATGTGGACTCCTATTTTCCGGCAAAATTCGGAGAACCTGATCAATTCCATAAACGCTTATATAAGTGAACTGGAATTATTCAAGCAGCTGATAAAAAAGAAAGATTCCACTATGTTACATCAAATGATGGAACGAAGCAATGAGGTAAGAAAGGTGTTACCTGCTGATAAAAAATAAAGTACGTATAAAAAAAGTCCGGCCTCAAATATACGGGGCCGGACTTTTTTATGCTTAGCCTTTACTGATCAATAACTTCTGCGTCTGAAATTTTTCTTTCCTGAATTCGCAGCAGGTTTGTTTCCGTTTCCACCTTTACTAATGGTTGGAGTTGCATGCGTGCTTACAAGAGCAATATTTTTTTTAAGCAGCTTGTTTATATCTTTCAGGTAATCCATTTCTTCAGAAGCGCAAAACGATAAAGCAGTACCCGCTTCCCCGGCACGCCCGGTTCTTCCGATACGGTGAACATAGGTTTCAGGCACTTCGGGAAGTTCGTAATTAATCACATGCGTCAGTTTATCCACATCAATACCTCTTGAGGCAATATCAGTAGCAACTAAAATGCGTATCGTGCGGTTCTTGAAACCGATCAGCGCTTTCTGTCTCGCGTTCTGTGATTTGTTTCCGTGAATAGCTTCAGCCCTTATGCCATTTTTGTTCAGGTCCTTTACTACTTTATCCGCCCCGTGTTTGGTGCGTGTAAATACAAGTGCGTGATCAATTTCTTCGTCTTTTAATACCTGTTGCAGTAAAGCTCTTTTATCAGCCTTTTCAACGTAGTAAACCGCTTGTGTAACCATTTCAGCAGGTGCCGAAACAGCCGCAACCTCCACTTTAATCGGATTCTGAAGCAAACTGTCTGCCAGTTTCCTGATCTCATTCGGTATTGTTGCCGATAAAAAAATGGTTTGCCGCTTCGCAGGGATCTTCGCGATGATCTTTTTAATATCATTTATAAAACCCATGTCCAGCATGCGGTCTACTTCATCAAGAACAAAGAACTCAATATTATTAAGTCTTACATGTCCCTGGTGCATGAGGTCAAGCAGCCTGCCCGGGGTCGCGATAACAATATCAACACCTCTGCGCAAAGCATTGGTCTGATTATGTTGTGATACGCCTCCGAATATAACAGTGTGATTTATCGAAAGGCCTTTGCCATAATCGGTAAAACTTTCATCTATCTGTATGGCCAGTTCACGTGTCGGAGCAAGTATAAGGGCTTTTATTCCCTGTTTCTTTTCTTTCAAACTATGCTCATGCAGCATTTGCAGGATTGGTAACGCGAATGCCGCCGTTTTTCCTGTACCTGTTTGCGCGCAGCCAAATACATCATGTCCCTGTAAGATCTGGGGTATGGCTTTCTCTTGTATAGGTGTTGGATTCACATATCCCTTTGTTTTCAAAGCCCGGGAAATAGGCTCAATTAAATTTAAATTTTCAAACGTCATAAAATTGTTTTGTATTAAATATATGTTTTGAAGCCACGTAAGAAACCGCTTTGGTTCTTAAATGCTCTTTACTGAATTTTATTTTCTTTAAAGGAATGTAAATTTAACTGAGGTGTAATTCGGACGGGTACAAAACAGCTATAAATACAGCTTCTACAGGCACAAAGGTACGACAATAAAGCGGATAACCTAATTCAATGTTGAATAATCCCCTTCGTCCAGGTTCCAGAAAGCTCTGAAACGCTCTTTAAACAAGGGTTTTGAGGCTAACGGAAATAATTCAGATAAATACTTGCAATCCGATTTAATTACCTACCTTTGCGGAAACAATTTAAAAATCAATATTATATCACAATGAAAAATGGAACTGTAAAGTTTTTTAATGAAACCAAAGGATTTGGATTCATAAAGGTACACGGATCAGAAGAAGAACTCTTTGTTCACGTATCAGGATTGAAAGATGAAATTCGTCAGAATGACGAAGTAGTTTTTGAAGTCCAGGAAGGTAAAAAAGGATTAAATGCTGTTAACGTAAGATTAGCATAATTATATTCATTTATAATTTACCTGAAAAGTCCCGCCAAATGGCGGGACTTTTTCATTTAGTAACTTTTTGGGTTGTGAAAGGCCAAGTCTGCCTGCCGAAGTTAGCATACCTGGCGAAGTCGAAGTGTCAGCGTAGGTAGGGTTAGGACTTCAAGTTATTGATAATCATTAATATAATACTGTAATTTATCTTTAAAATCCCCCATTATTTCATATCTTTGCAGTCCTTGAAAATCATAAACATGAACATTGTAAAAGAAAACGTTGATGAACTGAATGCGGTTCTTAAAGTGAAGGTCACCCCGGACGATTACAGATCGAAAGTTGATACGGCCATTAAAGAAGCTACCAAAAAGGCTGCAATGCCTGGCTTCAGACCCGGTAAAGTGCCAACAGGGTTGGTTAAAAAAATGTATGGTAAATCAATTCTTGTTGATGAGATCAATAAAGTACTGAATGATAATATCCATAAATACATCAGTGAAAACAAACTTGAAATACTCGGAAATCCAATGCCAAAGCTGGAGTCGGACAAAAGTATTGATTG
The DNA here is from genome assembly GCA_016183775.1 of Bacteroidota bacterium. Classification (NCBI taxonomy): domain Bacteria; kingdom Pseudomonadati; phylum Bacteroidota; species Bacteroidota bacterium. The sequence continues at coordinate 36,078 of JACPDY010000131.1, read as the reverse complement.
GGATAATCAACAGGAGTTCGAGTTTCTGTTCGATCTTGGTCTTGCCCCGCAGATAAAAGTGGAGCTTTCCGGGAAAGACAAGGTTCCTTATTATACCATTAAAGTTGATGCAACTCAGGTAGATAAATATGTGGATGATATCAGCAAGCGTTATGGCAAAATTATGCCGCAGGAAGTATCAGAAGCCAGTGATATGTTGTTTGGCGACCTGGTTGAACTGGATGCAAATAACGAGATATTGCCTGGTGGAATTTTTCGTTCCTCATCATTATTCCTTGAGCGTTATAATAACAACGAAGCATCAAAACCTTTGATTGGTCTTAAAAAAGATGATAAAGTGGTGGTAGATGTGGTTAAATTAACTGAAAATATAGCCGACAGGGCCGCTATGTTAGGTGTCGATAAAGAGGTAGCTGAAAAAATCACTTCTAAATTTCAGTTCACCGTTAAAAATATTTCCCGCCTTCAGCCGTCTGAATTAACAGAGGAGTTGTTTGAAAAGGTTTATGGTAAAGACCAGGTAAAAACGGTTGATGAATTTCGTGAGCGTATAAAAGATGAACTCGTTCGCCTTTATGCGAATGAAAGCGAGCGAAAATTTTATACGGATGCGGTTGAAGCCGTTAAGAACAAGGTGACAGTAAAACTTCCGGATGAATTTTTGAAACGCTGGCTGGTAGCCGCTAACGATAAGCCTATAACATACGAGCAGGTGAGTGCCGAGTACGATCGTTATGCCGACTCGTTAAAATGGCAATTGATAGAGAATAAGATCATAAAGGACAATGAAATAAAAGTAAGTGCTGATGAGGCTACTGAACATATCCGGAAACTTATCCGGGAGCAGTACAAGCGTTATAACATGAAGGACATTGAAGAAAGCGAATTGGAAAACAGCGTAAAGCGTATCCTGGCGAATGAAGAAGAGAGTAAGCGTATTTTTGAGCAGCTGTATGGAAATAAAGTAATGGAACTTTTTAAAACTAAATTCTCACTCGATAAGAAAGATATCTCTTTCGACGACTTTTCAAAATTGTAAACATACTAAACGAAATAAACTATGTTCCCCAAAGACGAATTCAAAAAATACGCTGTAAAGCATCTTGGTATCAGCAGCTCAACGCTGCATAATTATATGTCCATTCACGATGATTATATATCGCCAACCGTTATCGAAGAGCGTCAGTTGAACATAGCTTCAATGGACATCTTTTCGCGTTTGATGATGGACCGGATTATTTTTATGGGTACAGGCATCAACGATTATGTTTCGAACATTATCATGGGTCAGTTGTTATTCCTTGAATCCGTAGATTCAAAAAAGGATATACAGATCTATGTCAACTCACCGGGAGGTTCGGTATATGCTGGTTTGGGTATTTATGACACCATGCAATACATTGCTCCTGATGTTGCAACTATATGTGTAGGTATGGCTGCCTCTATGGGGGCTGTGTTAATGTGTGCAGGAAAGAAGGGCAAGCGTACCAGTCTTAAACATTCACGTGTAATGATCCACCAGCCATTGGGAGGGGCCGAAGGACAGGCTTCCGATATCGAGATTACTGCCCGCGAAATTCAGAAATTGAAAAAAGAGCTGTACGAGATTATAGCGAAACATTCAGGACAGAACTTTGACAAAGTATACAAAGATTCTGATCGTGACTATTGGATGACTGCCCAGGAAGCGAAAGATTACGGCATGATCGATGAAATACTCGAGCGTACAGGGAAATAATTCTGTGCACTAACAACTGACAACAAATAATAAATAACTTTTTCCAAACAAATGGCCGAACCTAAGGGAGGAGTGAAATGTTCGTTTTGCGAACGCGATAAGCAGGATACCACTGTACTTATTGCCGGTAAGCGCGGGCATATATGCGACCGTTGTATTGAACAGGCCCTGCAATTAGTTAAAGAAGAACTGAATGAACGGAGCAGCAGCCCATTATACAAAGCCATCAATTTATTAAAGCCGGCCGAAATAAAAAAGCATCTCGATGAGTATGTGATAGGACAGGAGGATGCAAAAAAAGTGCTGTCGGTTTCCGTATATAATCATTATAAGCGCGTTACGCAAAAGGCGGCCACACCAGAGGAAGATGTGGAAATTGAAAAGTCGAATGTTATAATGGTGGGGGAGACAGGTACCGGTAAAACCTTATTGGCCCGTACCATTGCCCGTATTATTAATGTCCCGTTTTGTATGGCCGATGCAACAGTGCTTACAGAGGCGGGTTATGTAGGTGAAGATGTGGAAAGTATTTTAACCCGTTTGTTGCAGGCTGCCGATTATGATGTGGCTGCCGCTGAACGTGGAATTGTTTTTATTGATGAGATCGATAAGATATCCCGTAAAAGTGATAATCCTTCCATTACCCGTGATGTATCAGGTGAAGGTGTGCAGCAGGGTTTGCTGAAGCTGCTTGAGGGTTCTTTTGTAAATGTACCCCCTCAGGGAGGCCGTAAACATCCTGATCAGAAAATGATACAGGTAAACACCCGCAATATATTATTTGTGTGCGGGGGAGCTTTTGAAGGGATCGATCGTAAAATAGCCAAACGCCTGCAAAGTCAGACCCTTGGTTTCGGCGCTCAAAAAGGACTCGAGGATCTGGATAGAAATAATTATCTTCAGTATGTATCACCGCAGGACCTGCGTAGTTTCGGACTTATACCCGAGTTAATAGGTCGTTTACCTGTTGTGACACATTTAAATTCGCTCGATCAGAAAACATTGCGTAAGATATTGACAGAGCCTAAAAATTCGATCATTAAGCAATACGTGAAATTATTTGAGCTGGACGGTGTGAAATTAACATTTGATAAGGCCGTTTTCGACCTGATCGTTGAAAAGGCGCTTGAATTCAAACTGGGAGCACGCGGCCTGCGTTCTATTTGTGAAGCTATTATGATGGATGCCATGTTTGATGTACCATCAGATAAAGCAACCAAAGATCTCCATATAACCCTTGAATATGCCAAATCCAAAATGAAGCGTTCAGCAATTAACAGGCTAAAAGTGGCATAAACAATACAGAAATTGAAATATATCCTTTAACAAAAATCCCCTCAAATGTAATTTTGAGGGGATTTTTATTATGGTGTGTTTATGGAAATTTTAGAAGTGCCACAAATCGTGTTCCCAGTTAAATATTTTAGCTTTAATATCTTCCGATTCAAGTAAAGCATCCAGGCCTTTTTTGTATTCGGCTATCGTACGATCATACACGTTACTTTCCTTAAATATATAACTGCTGAACTGGCGTTTCCAGAAAATATCTTCATACGTTCTTCGCTCTTCATCACTATGACGGTTATATACTTCGGCGCTTGCAAATACAGGTCGTGCCTCAGGGAAATAGATCCAGAACAACCTTTGGAAACCTACAAACTCACCAGCCTCACTGAATTTTTCTGTCATCGGGCAAATGCCTATGATACGAACATCCAGCACCGAGCGCTGTTTGTCAAAGAACCAATCCTCTTTAAGCATGTATTGTTTGGTCTGCTCAGCGCCGATATCTTTTCTGATAGGGGCCACCTTCATTTCACCTGTCTCAGGATCTTCGATTGTGTTTGTACTGTCCCATTTTGTAAAAATACCTTCCACTTCGCTTTTAGTAAGAGGAACTTTAAATTCATCGTCAAACAAAGGGTTTCCGTAAGCAGTTAAGCGGCCCTCAATAAGAGCGGTGTGTATCACATCTATCAACGCCTTTCTTTCGTTGGTAGGTGTAACAGGATAATAAAAACTCTGGTTGATCTTCTCACGAAGGTCAATTACCCTCCATATACGTCTCGACCAAACAACATCCGCTTCACGCAGAAATGTATAAGGGATAACGCGTCTTTTAGGCGTGTTTTCTTTAATGTAAGCACCGTCCAAAACGTTTTGTGCCAGTACCTCGACCGATATAAGTGCTACGCACAGTATGATCAGCGCCTTTGCTACATTGTTTTTCATTTGCTTAATTTTAAAATTTTATTCAAACACTTTTCAAACTAACCGGCTCAGACCGCCGTTACTTACTATTATATAACTTTCTTTTAAGTTTACTATTGTCCTACCTTTAAGTTAACACCCGGAATTTTTCTCATAACACCATCCGGCCCCATAGCCCTAACATTCTCAATGAACACCCTGGTACCCGTTTTTGCGTTTTTCAAGAGGTTTGCCTGTTCGGAAGTGATCCTGTTACTGTTTGATGACGCAGTAGCTATACCTCCGCCGGCGCTCATTGTAATATCAAATGATTTGATGTCAAATTTTAAGTCGAAGTCAAAGTTTTCCAGTTTAGCCATAACGCCCTGGGTCACCAATAATTCACCTTTTCCGATCTTATCATCACCTTTTTTACCTGCAAAGTAAGCAACAGGATCCGGTACACGTTTTACGCGGAATTTAAACGACCCCATATTCTGATTGTTCCCGCTGATCTTTGCGCCAACGTTAACTGTAGCCAGCGTACCTCCGCTAACACGAACAACATATTGGCCAGGCCCTGAAGCCTTTGTAAGAGAACCACCTGTAATACTGGGTGACAGATCGGAAGGAGCAACGCCGGCAGCAGTAATAGTTACCGGGTTATCAACGCCAATGTAAAACACATTCATTTTATCAGGAGATACGGAAGCAGCAGGTCGTGCAACCATATAAGATGAAGTGAACGGATATGATTTGTAAGAGTTATCCGGTGATTTTACACGAATAAGACCTGAATATTTTTGTAATCCCTCGCCACCGGTTTTGATCGTATAGGTTCCGATACCACGGGAAACTTTAACAGTGCTTGAATCAACAGGCCCTTTGATTTTATTTGTTACCGAGTCAACTTCGCCAAGCCATATCTGCGGATTTTGTGTGGTGCTAAAAGCAGCTACAAATATGTCCGCAGTATATTCGTTGCCTGTTAATACATAACTTGTAGGCGCCACAACTTTAGCAGCCAGGGTGTCAAATTTAAAATCGGAAGCGGATATCTCGCTGTAAAGCATATTGATCGCATCACCTTCGCAATTCTTCACTTCGTTTTGAATACGGCTGAGGTGAGCTATAACCGCTGCAAGCGGCACGTGATAAAATAAGTTGTTTTCCCAGCTTACTTCCATTTCCTCAAACAAAGAGTATACGCGGTCTGTTTTTAATCCCAGTCCCTGTTCAAAACTTGCCGCAGCTCCCGGCTTTTTAACGCTTGCCTTAATCAGGCCCAATATATCTTTTCTGAAATTTGTTATTTTTTCTTTCAGCTCGACCGCTTTTCCGGTAGCTTTTTCAGGGTTATCTCCGATCAGGTAGTGGGTAGGGGCATCATAATTATCCTTGCTGCCAAACCTTGCAAGTTGAATTGTATCAGCAGTAGCCTTTTCCAATTTGTCTACATGCTGAAAAAGCTCAGACTTTAACTCTATAATAAACTTGTCAATATCTTTTGCTTTTGACCGTATTGACTTAGCCGCATTATAAAATTGCTTTGTTTTACGCTCATCGTTAAGTAATGCAATCTCAAACGCGTTTGATGTGACATCATTTTTCGCATCAAAATTGGCGTTTGTTTTGACCAAACTCTCATTTATCGTCACAAACGCATTCAGAATATCTTTTGATACGTTCATGGCTAACAGAGCTGTTAGTACTAAGTACATCATCCCGATCATCTTCTGCCTCGGGGTTTCTTTACCACCTGCCATATGCTATTAGGAGAATTAAGGTTTAACTTAATGTGTTATTTATCGTTAAAATTTCTGCCAGATATATTACTTCTTGTAATTAAGGGCAGAAAGCATATTGCCGTATATTGTATTCAGTGCGGCAAGATTGCTGGATAAGCTTTCCATTTCAGCTTTATACTTCCTGGTATCCTCAACAGAGGCGTTGAGATTTTTCATTAACTCTTCGATACCTGCATATAGCTTGTTTGTAGAACCCAGATGATCCTGTGAACCCTGTAATTGCAGTTCATAGGAAGCGTTGAGAGCGGAAAGATTTTTAGAAACTTTACCCAGTTGCTCTGAATAGGTTTGGGCCTGTTCATAAGAGCTTGCACTTGAGTTGGAAAATGTTTCCAACGATTGAATAGCTTTTGAATAGGAACCGGACAACTGACTAACAGAAGATGAAATAGAATTACGCGCTTCATCATATGAGCTTGACAGACTTTCAACAGACTTTGAAGCCGTTTTTATATTGGAAACAAATTCATTGGTGGCAACAGTTCCTGCCGACACATCAGCAATTTTATTTGCGTTTTCAGAAAGGTTTCGCATGCCTTGTCCCAGGCTTTCAATAAGTTCAGGGCCAATCTTTGCTTCTTCAAGCATGTTGTCAAGTTGTTCTGTAATGGTGCCCTTGTCAGCTTCAGTCTCTTCTTCATGGCTGCCATGCATACCGGACAATTCCGGATAAACCAAACTCCAATCCACTTCTTCATGAGGTGGTTCAAAAGCTGAAAAAAAGAAAATCACCGCTTCGGTACTCAATCCAATTGTAAGCATTATACCAGCACCAGGCCAGTGCATGATCTTGAATAGTGCCCCTACGATTACAATTGCCGCACCGATACCATATAGTTTGGCCATAAAATTCTTCCATGCTTTTGTCCCTGGTCTCATAAAATTTGATTTTAAAAGTTAATAATCAGTTTAATTATTAAATTGTTTGGTTTAACTATAACTACTTTCCTCCGGTAAATGATTTGTCCGCGTTACCATCCGATCCTTTGGCACGTCCCAGGTAAGTCATTACACAACGGAAGCCAATATAACATTTTGCAGTATCCTGGTATTCGTATGTTCTTGAACTGGTTTGACAGTAATACCCGACATCTTTCCACGATCCCCCGCGAATTACTTTGCGTTTTAACACAGATGGTTCGTTTTCCTGTGCTTCATAAACATAGTCGGAGTTCTGGTCATGCGCAAAATCGTATGCCGATTCATCAAAAGCATTGCTGGTCCATTCGGCAGCATTACCTGCCATACAATACAAGCCGAAGTCATTTGGGTTGTAAGAATAAATAGGTACAGTATGGAAACCGCCATCATCAAAATACAGGCCACGCATTGGTTTGAAGTTACACAAGAAGCAACCGCGGGCGTTACGTATATATGGGCCTCCCCACGGGTATGGGCTTAAAAGAAGGTCGCCACGTGCGGCCCATTCCCATTCAGCCTCAGTTGGTAAACGGAAGTCGTTAACAAATGTGCCTCCGTTGCTTTGTAAAAAGCTGTTAAGTAATTGAGTTCTCCATATACAGAACGCACGCGCCTGTTTCCAACTTACTCCCACTACAGGGTAGTCATCATAAGCGGGATGCCAGAAATACATATTTGTCATCGGCTCGTTGAATGCATAGGTATAGTCATGAACCCAAGCTAAAGTGTCGGGGTATACATTAATAATATCCTTAATAATGAACACACTTCTATCAACACCTTTTTTGGTAACAGGCTCGTAAAATCCATCCCCTTTATGAACAGTTTTGGTAACAGTATAATTACCTTTTCCATCAATAAAGTCCTGTCCGTTAGCATCGGGTGTTTTAGAAGGCAGGAAGCGGTTCATTTTCATTGCCGCGGTTCTGAGGTCGATCCAGTAGTATTCAAAGTTTAATTTACGTGTATCGATCTCCTTCCTTCTGTAGAAACGCTCGCTTTCAGGAAGGTACATATCGATCAGCGCTTCACGAACCTGTTGATCGTCCCACTCGATACCTTCATCCCAATTAACAGTCGGAGGATCGATTTCTTCGTCGTATTGGTTAGTTGAAACGCCATGCTCGCCGATACCTTGCTCAATTAATATACGATGAGCAATAGAATCACGTACCCAAAACACAAACTGGCGGTATTCGTTGTTCGAGATCTCAGAGTCGTCAATATAAAAGGATTGAACAGAAACTGTTTTCGATTTAGTGGTGTGTGAGAATGTTACGTCCTCATCACTTGGTCCCATATTATATCCTCCGGGATGAATGTAGTTCATTCCAAACGGGTCGGGCTGAAACCATTCCTCGCGGCCAAGTACACCAACAAGTTCACCGGTACCATGGCTGCATGAAGCAACCAAAGCAGCGAACGAACACAGTATGAGTAATTTTTTCATGGGAACCTCCTTAGTTAGTAATCTGTTTTGTTGTTAGCGTTTAACTTATTAAAACGTAATTATAACTTTATTATTATATGGTTCAGTTTGCAGAATATGATCCCCCTTAGAAGCTTTAACTCTGCAATAGTTCTGTATCATAAACGTGCGTTGCTGGTTTGCTTTTATCAATAACAATATAAGTTATTATAAGAAACGAACGTTACGGTGTTCGGCTGGAACAGGTGGTTTGAATGGTTTGAAGCAATATCCGATCATGATCTCATGCGTGTTATTGCTGTAGTTTTTAATAGCCGATGTAGTTACGTCGAACGAATAACCTATTCTTAGTTTGTTCCACTCGAAGCCAACCAAAGCAACAATTGCGTCCGTTAAGCGATAAGAAGCTCCTGCCCAAACCATATCTTTCCAAACGGCACGTGCATTTATATCAAGCTGAGTGGAGGTAGCATCTGTTTTAGCTAAAACAGATGGGATAATTTTTATATCATCAGTAATAGAGAAGGGGTATCCGGCCATTATATAATAATGGCGTGCGTTTTGAAATCTGTAGATATCTGCAACAGCGCCAGCTACAGAAGGAGCAGCGTCTTTTTTAAATGTTGTTTGAGGTAAATGGGTCGAAGATAATCCAAAATACATTCCATTATCTGTAGTGTAGTATGCGCCAAAACCAAGGTCAAATACAGTTTTAGCGGCGTTTGCATCAGGAATAGAAGCATCTTGTGTTGCGGGGTAAGCAGCATCAGGTGTAACCCAGGTTCCGGATAGTTGTTTTTGAATCATTCCGGCTTCTAAACCAATGCCTAATGTACCCGGACCAACAACCATATGATACGAATAGGCCGCTTTCGCGATCAATGTTTTATCAAAACCCAACTGGTCGCTGCACACTGTAAGACCTAAGCCACCATGAACAGGATTCACAAATGCATCTATGCTGATAAGACCGGTTTTAGGAGCACCAGGGAAGCTTACCCACTGTTGTCTGTATAATGCTGTGGCACAGATAGCTTTATTGGTTCCGGCAAAGCCCGGATTTATAGAAAGTTTATTAAACATATTCTGGCTAAACTGTGCATCTTGCTGCGCAAATGATGCACCTGCACTAACAGCTAAGGCAAGTGTGGTAAGGGTTTTTTTCATCTTCAAAAGAAATTTTTTAATGGTCCGTATGCAATTACTGGAACGCTAAACTACTAATTATATTTATAAATACCAACCTTATGAACAATTTTTTGAAAAAACAGTTAATAATTACTTCAAATTTGAAGGTTATCCCAATTTTTGAAAAGTTTGCCACCATCTGTCCGGCATTTCATCTTTACAGGCTTCCTGGTATTCATCATACGAACAAGGGACCCAATAATGTCGTTCAAATTTAAGTCTTTTATCAGGCGGATAGGGAACTTCCATCCACCATCTGTCGCTTTTATTGCTTTTATAAAAAGTAAGCTCATATTCGTTATTTTTGATCACAACACGGTATTTGGTGTAATCTGTTCCTGTTTTAAACGGGAAATCCTGCTTACGGTTACAAAACCCTTCAACAAAATACCAGATCATTTGAGCAACGAGGTGAGCTGTTTGCCCCGCTTTGTCCTTTTTAGGATTTATTTCATAAAAACCGATGGACGTAAGTTTGTCGCTCATGCCGGCATAGCGGGTAATCTGACAAGCCTCTTCTCCATAAAAACCATTTGGTGTTGTATTATAACATCCGGGAGCATCGCTTTGACGAATGGCAGAAATATCAAAACTCATCATATCGGCATTACGAACGATCGGTTCTACTTCTTCAATTTTGGCGCGTACCTGCCCGAGGCGATACACATCAAAATAGAGTTTGGTCATCAGGTCGAGTTCTTTGTGATCCACAAAATAAGTCTGATACCCGATGTTGCTGTAATTGAAAAGATAATTAGGCTGCTGCAGAATTATTTTTCCTAAATATGTTTTTGAGTTGAGTGTTTCATCCGCATCACCCAGGTCGAAGTTCTGATCAACAGCTACCATGTTGATGGTCTGCGAAAGTTTTTCGTAAGCCTGGTATTGTGCAAAGGCGATATCATTGCCGCCGCCAATAATTACCGGGATGATCTTTTGAGATATCAGCTGTGAACAGGCGTCCGCAACGGCGAAATAAGTGTCTTCCACTTTATGTCCTGCTTTAATGTTCCCGAGATCAGCAATTCCAATATTGAATTTGTGATCCGATAATTTATACAGGTATTCGCGGATATAATGAGAGGCCAGCCCGCAGCCCTCATTGTTGAGAGATCTGCGATCGTCTTCAACACCTATGATGGCCAGTTTTACTTTTTCGAGTTTCGGAAATTCGCTTTCGGTTGAAAAGATTCTGACGGTCGCGCCAAGCCGGTTTTTGGAATACGACTCACCATCGTTAAAAACTGACAGGTCAATTGGTGAGAAGAAATCTTTTAGCTCCATTGAAAAATTACAGATTGCAAATTGTAAAATATAAATCTGCCTGCCGGCGGGATTATATTTTGACCCTGGATTTACTCTTTTTTGCTATTGTTTTTTTTACTGCTTTTTTTGCTTTCGCCGGAGTTACAGGACTAACCGTTTTTTTCGCCGGTGTTTTTTTCGCGGGTTTTTCTTTTTTTGCTTCAGGAGTTTTCCCTTTTGTAAATTTTCCAAATTTCGCTTTTGTGATTTCGTCGCTTGACGTAACGCCTGCTACCTCTAAACATTCCTGTAGTGTAAGATCAACAGGCGCTTTGCCTTTCGGTATTTTAAAAAACTTACGTCCGATCTGTATGCATGGTCCGTAGCGGCCATTTACAACTTTCACATCGGCATTCTCCGGGAAAAGTTTAATGTTCTTCTCTGCGTCCTTTAGAAGTTTGGCATCTATCAGTTCAATAGCCCGCGGTAATGTAACGCTGAAAGGATCTTCGCCTTTACTCAATGAAGCAAACGTGTTACCGTATTTTATATATGGGCCGAAACGACCCTTGTTAACACTTATTTCCTGCCCGTTGTGTGTGCCCAATACTTTAGGCATTTTGGGTAACCTTAAAATTTCTTCACAACGTTCCAGTGAAATTGTATACGGATCGTCTTCACGCGGAATGGAAACAAAAGCGCCGTTGTTTTTTATATACGGCCCGAAGCGGCCTATGGCAACAGTGATATCGTCGTTTTCAAATTTTCCAACTATGCGCGGAAGCTTAAACAGTGTCAACGCATCTTCTAGCGTAATATTATCAATGCGCTGATCTTTGCGCATGCTTGCATAGCGCGGTTTTTCTTCATCATGCTGTTCGCCAAGTTGCACCATAGGGCCAAAGCGTCCAATACGGACCAATACTGTTCTTCCCGTTTTCGGATCCTTGCCTAAGATCTTCTCACCGCTTGCGCGTTCACTTCCTTCAGCGGCTTCAACAGTTTTATGAAAGGGTTTGTAAAACTGGTCTAGCATTTTTGTCCAGGTTAATTTGCCTTCGGCAATTTCATCAAACTCTTCTTCAACGTGCGCCGTGAAATTGTAATCAAGAATTTCTTTGAAGTTGGCAATCAAAAAATCGGTTACAACCATTCCGATATCAGACGGAAAGAGTTTTGATTTTTCGGCACCTGTGTTTTCACTTTGTACTTCCTGTTTAAGTTCAGTGCCTTTAAGCGTCAACACATTATAGTTGCGTGATGTTCCAACGCGGTCTTCTTTTACAACATAGCCGCGTTTTTGCACGGTTGATATAGTTGGTGCGTAAGTTGACGGACGGCCAATGCCAAGTTCTTCGAGTTTTTTAACGAGGCTGGCTTCCGTGTAGCGCGGAGGATGATGTGAGAAGCGTTCAGTCGCGGTTATGTTCTGTGAGATTAATTTTTCGCCGATCTTCATTGGCGGAAGTATTCCTTCTGTCGCTTCGTCTTCATCGCCATCGTTCTCTTTTGTCTCCATGTAAACTTTCAGGAATCCATCGAATTTTAACACTTCCCCCTGGGCTATAAAAATCTCGCTTGCTGTTGAAACAGTAATTGTAACCGTTGTTTTTTCCAGTTCGGCATCCGCCATCTGCGAAGCAAGTGTGCGTTTCCAGATGAGGTCGTACAGGCGCATTTCCTGCACTTCGCCATCAACGGTTGGCTGGTTCATATACGTGGGGCGGATCGCTTCGTGAGCTTCCTGCGCGCCTTTACTCTTGGTTTTATATTTCCGCAGTTGGTGATACTTGTCGCCGTAAATACGTTTGATTTCATTTTGTGCGGCATCGAGTGCGGCATCTGAAAGATTCACGCTATCGGTACGCATGTAAGTTATTTTACCTGCTTCATAGAGTCGCTGTGCAATACTCATGGTATGGGCAACCGAATAACCGAATTTGCGGCCTGCTTCCTGCTGTAATGTTGATGTTGTGAATGGTGCCGATGGGGATTTTTTCGCAGGTTTGGTCTCCAGGTTTGAGATCGAAAAGTCCGCGGTTTTACATTTTTCAAGAAATGCTTTGGCCTCATCAAGGGTTGCCAGTTTTTTTGAAAGTTCGGCTTTTATAAGGGCTTTACCCTCAGTTTCAAATACAGCTGAAACTTTATACGTTGAAACACTTTTAAAATTCATGATCTCACGTTCGCGCTCAACAATTAATCGAACGGCGACGCTTTGAACACGACCGGCGGAAAGTGATGGTTTTACTTTTTTCCACAGAATAGGGGATAGTTCATAGCCAACAAGTCTGTCAAGTACCCTGCGGGCCTGTTGTGCATCAACGAGGTGTTGATCAATTTTACGCGGATTATCAATAGCTTTTAAAATGGCCGGCTTCGTGATCTCGGAATAAACTACACGTTTTGTTTTTTTATCATTAAGATCCAATGCTTCATATAAATGCCATGCTATGGCTTCCCCTTCACGGTCCTCATCCGTTGCTAACCAAACGGTATCGGCACTTTTTGCTAATTTTTTTAATTCGGCAACTACGCCTTTCTTTTCTGGGGATATCTCGTATTGAGGTTCAAAATTATTCGCGATATCAATACCCATTTTCTTTTGAATAAGATCGCGGATATGACCTATGGAAGACTTAACAGTGTATTCTTTACCTAAAAATCCTTCAATGGTTTTTGCCTTAGCAGGCGACTCAACGATGAACAGGTTCTTTGCCATACCTTATAATTAGTCAATTTTAAAATCACTCAAAACGGTCAATTTTTGAAATATGCCGAACTGCAAAGAAAAACACTTTGATATGACATTTGCAAATCAATTTTTTTTGGCAGTTTGATTATATATATATTATATATATATATAAGCTCCAAAAAATTTTTTCAACAATTGGAATTGTGCCATTTTGTCAGGTGTGTGAAAATGGTTATATTTGTGCCTGCCTTTACTAAAATAGGCAGACAAAGCTAAATCCCTCTTCGATTAATTATGTTGAGGGACTTTTTATCTGTAGCAGTTATATAATGGGAAACAAAATAATTGATGAGTCAAGGCAGGGTGAAGCATTGCTTTTAAGTGTTGATAAGAATATTGTCGGCAGGCAGGTCTTTATTGAAAGTTACGGTTGCGCCATGAATTTTTCGGACAGTGAGATCGTTGCTTCTATTTTGATCGAAAAAGGATATTCAACTACCTCTGATTATAAAAGTGCCGACCTGATATTGGTTAATACCTGTGCAATTCGCGAGAATGCTGAGCAGCGTGTGCGTAATCGTTTAAAAGAATTTAATGTTGTGAAAAGACATAATCCTAAACTTATGGTAGGGGTTATGGGCTGTATGGCTGAACGGTTGAAGACCCAATTCCTAGAGCAGGAAAAAATCGTTGATATTGTTGTCGGCCCTGATGCTTACCGTGAATTACCCAACTTAATTGAAACAGTTGAAGGCGGACAAAAAGCTGTGAATGTTTTGTTGTCGCGCGAAGAAACGTATGCGGATATCAGTCCTGTGAGGCTTGATTCAAATGGTGTAACAGCCTTTATAAGCATTATGCGCGGCTGTGATAATATGTGTTCATTTTGCGTGGTGCCTTTTACCCGTGGCCGTGAACGCAGCCGTGATCCTGAAAGTATTGTTGCGGAGGCGAAGTTATTATTCGAACAAGGTTATAGAGAGGTTACGCTTCTTGGACAAAATGTAGATAGCTATAAATTTAAAGTTTCAGGTTCACAAAATGAAGGTTCAAAGTTCAAAGTTCAAAGTTCAAAGTTGGAAAGCGATGATAAAAAAACAGAAACCTTGAACCTTGAACCCGGAACCCTGAACTCAGAACCCGGAACGATTTCTTTTGCACAATTATTGGAGATGGTGGCGAAGGTTAGTCCGGATCTGAGGATTCGTTTTTCCACTTCTCACCCGAAGGATATGACGGATGATGTTTTACATACAATGGCGAAGTATGATAACATTTGTAAATACATTCACCTGCCCATACAATCAGGCAATTCACGTGTGCTTGAAATGATGAACAGGGGTTACACGCGTGAGTGGTATTTGGAGAGGATAGCCGCTATCCGCAGGATCATTCCTGAGTGTGGAATATCTACGGATATCATGGCCGGCTTTTGCAGCGAAACAGAAGAAGAACACCAGGATACACTGGCGTTGATGGAAGAGGTGAAATATGATTTTGCGTATATGTTTGCTTACAGCGAACGGCCTAAAACACAGGCTGAACGGAAGTTTGAGGATGATATTTCAGAGGAAGTGAAACAGCGCCGTCTTGCGGAAATAGTAGCCTTACAGCAAAAGCATTCCGCCGAACGGACCAAACTGGGTGTTGGAAAAGTTCACCGGGTTTTGGTGGAAAGAGTTTCAAAGAAATCTGAGGAGCAATTATCTGGTCGGAATTCGCAAAATTCAGTTGTAGTTTTCAATAAACACAATTTTAAACGGGGGGATTACGTCAATGTATTAGCGGAGAGTTGTACAGTAGCAACATTGATAGGTAAAGCGGTATAAATTTAATCAGGATCAAAAGCTAACATGACCATTCAGGATATAAAAAATCGTTTCGGTATCATTGGCAGTTCGCCTTTGCTGGAACGTGCAATGGATATTGCCATGCAGGTAGCACCCACAGATCTTAGCGTATTGATTACCGGCGAAAGTGGTACTGGAAAAGAAGTTTTTCCACAGATCATTCACCAGTTAAGTTCGCGTAAACACGGCCAGTATATTGCAGTGAACTGCGGCGCTATACCGGAAGGGACAATTGATTCGGAATTATTCGGACATGAGAAGGGTTCGTTCACAGGCGCACATGAAGCCCGTAAAGGTTATTTTGAAGTGGCCAATGGCGGCACTATTTTTTTAGATGAAGTGGCCGAAATGCCTTTGGCTACTCAGGCCCGTTTGTTGCGCGTACTGGAAAGCGGAGAATTTATTAAAGTAGGTTCATCCAAAGTTTTGAAAACGGATGTGCGCGTGATCGCAGCTACGAACGTAAATATTACGCAGGCAATTGAAAAGGGGAAGTTTCGCGAGGACTTATATTATCGTTTAAATACTGTGCCTATCATTGTGCCGCCTTTGCGCGAACGTAAGCAGGATATACATTTGTTGTTCCGCAAGTTCGCCACTGACTTTGCCGGCAAATATCGGATGCCGGTCATAAAATTAAACGCAGAAGCGGAAGCACTATTGGTTAATTATTACTGGCATGGCAATGTGCGTCAACTGAAAAATATTACTGAGCAGATATCT
>JACPDY010000131.1:0-20203 GCA_016183775.1 Bacteroidota bacterium | reverse complement strand
CAGATATCTGTTATTGAAAAAACCCGTGAGATAAATGCGGAAACACTTTTAAAATATTTGCCGGAAAAGGATATAAACAGGCTTCCAATGGTTGTAAAGGGTGATGGTGCCGAGTTCTCGGAACGGGATATTTTGTACAAGGTATTGTTCGACATGAAAAAAGATCTGACTGATCTGAAGAAGGTTGTTATTGACCTGATCGAAAATGATGACGGACTGGAGCAGGATTTTCATCCCAGGAACGAACAGATCATTAAAAAACTTTATCAGGATGTTGGTTCGGCTGAAACAACGGTTAAGCTTGGTTATGGAACCGCCAACATACAACCAAAAGCTGCCAATGGAGAAGAGATACAGGCGCATGAGGTGGTGGAAGAGCAGCCATTATCGCTTCAGGAACTGGAAATGGATATGATTAAGAAAGCTTTGGCCAAATTTAAAGGTAAACGTAAATCAGCGGCGAGGGAATTGGGAATTTCGGAACGGACTTTGTATAGAAAAATTAATGAGTATAAGCTGGATTTGTAGATAGGTCTTTGCTCGTCTCATCCCTGCCTGCCTGCCGGCATCTTGACATAGCTGAGACACCTTCTCCAAATGGAGAAGGGAAAAAGGAAAATGAATAAAATAATTATACTTCTTACTTCTTACTTCTTACTTCTTACTTCCGCTGGTTGCAAGATGGGCTACTCTTTAAACGGAGCCAGTATTCCGCCTGAGGCGAAGACTGTTTCAGTTTTGTATTTTACAAACAATACAGCATTGGCTCCGCCAACGCTCAGTCAGCAGTTTACGGAAGCAATGAAGGATATTTGTGCCACTCAGACAAAGCTTGGATTGGTAAACAAAGGTGGCGACCTGAGTTTTGAAGGGTATGTATCAGATTACAGGGTCTCACCGTTAGCTATACAAACCAATGACCAGGCTGCATTGAGCAGGTTGACCGTTTCGGTGCAGGTGAAGTACATCAATAAATTTGATGAGAAGAAGAATTTTGAAACTACATTTACGCGCTTTGCGGATTTTAATAGTACCTTGAGCCTTGCAAGCCAGGAGCCCACTTTAATACCGTTGATCAATAAACAGTTAACTGAAGATATTTTTAATAAAGCGTTTAATAACTGGTGAATAAGCAACAATTCATATCATACATCCAACAACCAGAAGTATTGGCCGCTGACAGCGGGGCTTTGCTTGATAGTTTGTTAAAGGAGTATCCTTTTTTTCAGACGGCGCATATGTTGTATGCGAAAAATTTATCCAATCAGAACAGTATACAGTTTAATAATCAACTGAAGGTGGCTGCTGCTTATTCAGGTGACCGGAAAATGTTGTATAACCTGATCAAAAAGCAAAAAGGTGATGCCACTTTAACAGTTGAGCGGGAAACAGTTTTTGTTCAACCCGTTGTTGAAACGCTTGTTAAACCTGTAGTTCAGCCGGAACTGAAACAGGAAAAACTGATCGGGGATATTGAACTGAAAGTTGAAAAACTGCTTGATGAGAAAATAGAAAAGCTGAGTTCAAAATTAGATGAAGCTACTAAAGCGATCGAACAGCGGTTGGTTGATGTTGAAAAGCAATCTGATTTAATTCAGCCGAAAGTTGAAGTGAAATCATCTCCATCTATTAAACCTCCCAAAGACATTGAACTGGTTTATTCAATTGAAAAAGAGTTTGAAGGAGAAATTGAACCGATTGTTGATGCAGCTAAGATCAACGACCTGGCAAAGGATGTGATTAACGAAGCTATTGACGCGAGTGTGGAGATACAGATGTCGCACCTTATCTACCAGGAAGATCAAAAAAAGAAATTAAAGGCTAAAGCCGAACTTTCTAAACCTGTGAAACAGGAAGGGCTAGATAAAAATGCGGTTCTGCCATTCAATATTTGGTTAAAAGGTACCAAGCGGTTTGCTACTGAAAAAGAGGTAAGTCGCCAGCATGTGCTCGAAATAATAGACGAATTTACCCGCAAGCAGGAAACAGAAGGTGTTAAGCCAAGAGCGGAATTTTTCTCTCCTGAAAATATGGCGAAGAAAAGCACCGAATTCGACGAAAGCCTTATAACTGAAACACTTGCTAAAATATTGGTAAAGCAAAAGGACTATAATAAGGCTATTCGGGCATATGAAAGCTTAAGTTTGAAATATCCGGAAAAAAGTGCTTTCTTTGCAGCCCAAATTCTTGAAATACAAAAACTAAAATCAACATAAAATAATGGGAACGTTTATTTCAATATTGATACTTATAGTAAGCATACTTTTAATTTTAGTAGTGCTCATACAGAATTCAAAAGGGGGAGGGTTGTCTTCCACTTTCGCATCATCTAACCAGGTAATGGGCGTCCGTAAAACGGCCGACTTCCTTGAAAAAGCTACCTGGACCCTGGCTATTGCTTTATTGGCACTTTGCCTTGTTGCAACTCCTTATGGTAAAGTTGGAACCGACGATAAAGGTTCTTCTGAATCCGTAACCCGTAAAAAAGCTGAAAGTACTGTTAATACCGCGCCAACTACACCAAATGCTCCTGTTGGGGCTCCTGTGGGTGCACCCGTTGCTGGGCCTCCAAGTACGCCTCCGGTTAATCCAGATCCAGCTCCTACTACTCCGACAAAATAAAAGGGTAATCGGTAATCAGTAATCGGTTTTCATTTTTTCCAACCTGAAACCTGAAACCAGCAACCCAAAAATCAACTAACAACCGACATCCTGTCACCAGAATCTGACAATTTTATTTCATTTACCTATAGTTTTTGTAAAAATGGCGGACAAATGCGTCAATATTAGTATTGGCATGGTAAATGTCATACATTTGTGCCCCTTTAAAAATATATATCTAAGGCATATAAAATTTAATGTTTAACCCTAAATTATCAAAACAATGAGCAAAGTCAACATCAAACCAATCGCCGGAACTCAAAACAGAGTTGTGGTTGAAGCGTCTGAAGCAGAATCAAAAACTGCAAGCGGAATTATCATCCCTGATACCGCAAAAGAAAAACCTCAAAAAGGAAAAGTAATTTCAATCAGCGAACTTGACGAAAAAGGTAACAAGCCAAGTGTTAAAGTTGGCGATACAGTTTTATATGGCAAATACGCCGGAACCGAAGTTAATGTTGATGGTAAAGAATACCTCATCATGCGCGAGTCGGATATTTTCGCAGTTGTATAGTACGGATAGCGAATGGATACGAATTTACGAATGTTCGTAATTCGTAAACTTCGTAATCAATTCGTACTTCGTTGTAATTAAAATTCAAAAAATTAACTAATTAAAAAATAAAACAAAATGGCTAAGAATATCAGTTTTAATCTTGATGCCCGCGATGCCCTGAAAAGAGGCGTTGACGCTTTGGCAAATGCTGTAAAAGTTACACTTGGTCCTAAAGGACGCAATGTAATTATTGATAAAAAATTTGGCGCACCTGCCATCACTAAAGACGGTGTTACTGTAGCAAAAGAAATTGAGCTTCAGGATCCGATCGAGAACATGGGCGCACAAATGTTAAAAGAAGTTGCTTCTAAAACTGCTGATGTAGCAGGTGACGGAACAACTACTGCTACTGTTTTGGCTCAGGCTATTGTAACTGCAGGCTTGAAAAACGTAGCTGCAGGCGCGAACCCAATGGACCTTAAAAGAGGTATCGACAAAGCTGTTTTAACGGTTGTTGAGAATCTTAAAAAGCAATCACAGGCTGTAGGCAGCGATAGTTCCAAAATAAAGCAAGTGGCTACCATTTCCGCAAACAGCGACGAAACAATCGGTACGCTTATCGCTGACGCGATGAAAAAAGTTGGTAAAGATGGTGTTATCACTGTTGAAGAAGCAAAAGGCACGGAAACAGAAATGAAAACTGTGGATGGTATGCAATTCGATCGTGGTTACATCTCTCCATACTTTGTTACCAATGCTGATAAAATGGAAGCTGTGTTGGAAGAAGCACACGTTCTATTGTACGATAAAAAAATATCGAACATGAAAGAGTTGCTGCCTGTTCTTGAAAAACAAGTTCAGACAGGAAAACCGCTCTTAATTATTTCTGAAGAAGTTGACGGAGAAGCTTTAGCTACGCTTGTAGTGAACAAGATCCGCGGCTCTTTAAAAATTGTTGCTGTTAAAGCTCCCGGCTTTGGCGACAGAAGAAAAGCTATGTTGGAAGACATCGCAATTTTAACAGGCGGTACATTGATCTCTGAAGAAAGAGGTTTCAAATTGGAGAACGCTGACCTTACTTACTTAGGTAAAGCAGACCGTATCACTATTGATAAAGACAATACAACAATTGTAAACGGTAAAGGCAAAAAAGCTGATATACTTGCACGTGTTAACCAGATAAAAGCACAAATCGAATCTACAACATCGGATTACGACAAAGAAAAATTGCAAGAGCGTTTGGCTAAATTAGCCGGCGGAGTTGCGGTTCTTTCTATTGGTGCTGCTACAGAAGTTGAAATGAAAGAGAAAAAAGACCGTGTTGACGATGCATTGCATGCAACCCGTGCTGCTGTGGAAGAAGGAATTGTCCCAGGCGGTGGTGTTGCTTACATCCGTTCGGTTGACAGCCTTGATAAATTAAAAGGCAGCAACGAAGACGAACAAACAGGTATTGCCATTGTTAAACGTGCGCTTGAAGAGCCGCTTCGCCAGATCGTTGCGAACGCAGGCGGTGAAGGTTCTATCGTTATACAAAAAGTACGTGAAGGAAAAGCTGATTTCGGTTACAATGCACGCACTGATAAATATGAAAATTTATTGAGCGCTGGTGTAATTGACCCAACTAAGGTAACGCGTGTAGCGCTTGAAAACGCTGCATCCATTGCCGGCATGTTGTTAACTACTGAGTGTGTCCTTTCTGATATTAAGGAAGAGAAAGCTGGTGGTGGAATGCCGGGCGGTATGCCAGGTGGAATGGGTGGAGGAATGGATTACTAAAATAAATTCCCTATAGAAAAAGTGAAGGCGACCAAATGGTCGCCTTCACTTCTATAAGCCCTACATAAAATAATACATTTATGATAACAATAACAGAGGAAATAAAAAAATTATCTTCTTATATAGAAGAAAATACTAGAGCTTCAGAAACATCTGGTATTACTTATATTGACCCAAGGAATTTCAAAGAAAGAATTCTTTTAAAGCAAAATCACGTAATATTTGGAAGAAGAGGTGCTGGAAAATCTTCTCTTATAAAGACTATAAAGGAAAATTCAAATAGGAATTACTACTACTCTTATACAAACATAGAAGATTTAAAAGATGTTAGCTTTCCCAATATTTTAATTCATGTTCTTGGTAATTTTTATGAACAGATTTCATCTCAAATTAAGGGAGAAATAAAAATTTGGCAGATTAGAAAACATATAAAAGCAAATAAGCTTTGTAAGGAACTTCAAAGCTCTTTAAATGAGTTTAAAAAGCAAATACCCAATCCTGATACTTTTGATGAGGAAATAAAGTCTAAACAATCATCTTCACAAAAAGCAGATGTAGGAGTAGCCTCAGATCTTTTAATAGCAAATAGTTCAGAGTCTGAAATAAATGAGATTGAGGTTGCAAAAAAGGTAAATAGAAATAAGCTAGAATCGATAAAAAATTCAATCCCTCAACTGAAAAAATCTATTAAAAAAATACAGGGATATTCTCCCGCAAAACATATTCTGATAATTTTCGATGATTTTTACTTTTTGAAAAAATCATCTCAAATGTTTTTTGTGGATTTCTTTCATCGTTTGACAAAAGACACTAATCTGTTTATTAAAATTGCAACGATACGTCATAGAAGTAAGCTTTATAGCCCAATGGATGGCTCATACGTTGGTACGGAATTAGGTCATGATATTCATGAAATTGATTTAGATTACAATCTTGATAGATTTGAAGAACTTAAAAGCTTTATGCGTTCCCTTATTGGCGAATGTTCGTCTCTTAGTAAGGCAAAAGTTAATATTGATGATTTATTTTCAGGTGGGGGTTTTACTCAACTCTGTTTAGCTTCTGGTGGTGTTCCAAGAGATTTTTTAACATTATTTGTTAAAGTAAGTAATAACTATGATAGTGTTGTAAGTAGAAAAATATCAAAAACAAACATTACGGAATCCGCAATTCAAAATATGTCCAGTAAATACTCTTATCTAAAGACAGATTCGGCAGAAGACAAAGAGATTCTTGAGATATATCTAGATTTCATCAAGGAGCAAATAATTAGAGGAAAGAAAACCAATATGTTTTTAATTTCAAATTCGGATATTGATCAGTATCCTCAAGTAAAACAGGCTATCAAAGAATTAGTTGATTTAAGGATGCTTCACTTAGTTGACCCTAACACTAGTGCTTCAGGAGGAACAGGGGGGCAGCGATTCACAGCTTATATGGTTGATATTGGGCTTTATCCAACTGCGATGCAACAAGGGTTTACTCAACTTGATCCTGGAGTTACAGATGATGCTGGTAGAAAAGATGAAATGAGAGGGGCGCCAAAAATTACTTTACATGAGTATAATCAGTTCGTTGAAGGTAAAAATTTAAAACACAAACTGAAAATAACAGAAGATTAATGCCACTGTAATAATTACGTCGTCAACTCCTTAAACACATCCTCCAACCTTTGCTCCTCTTTTTGAAGAGTAAGTACCGATAAATTATTTTGCACAGCGTATTGAAAGATCTCCGGGCGGACGTCTTTTTCGGAATCGGCGATTAATTGCCAGGTCTGTTCCCTAATATTTTTCGCGGAGGTAATGCCGGGAACAGTTTTGAGAGAATCAGCAGAAGTTTCTTTGTCAAACTCAACGGTTATGATTTGTTTGTTGCCTTTTGTTTTCTGGATGTTCTCTGTTTTGTCATCGGCTACAATTTCTCCTTTGTTGATGATGATTACGCGGTCGCAAATGGCTTCCACTTCCTGCATGATATGTGTGGAGAGCATAACCGTTTTTTCGCGGCCCACTTCTTTAATAAGTGAACGTATTTCGGCGAGCTGGTTAGGGTCAAGACCTGTTGTTGGCTCATCGAGGATCAGCACCTGCGGGTCGTGTATAAGAGCCTCCGCAAGGCCTACACGTTGGCGGTAACCTTTTGAAAGAGCGCCTATTTTTTTCTTTTGTTCAACCTGCAGGCCGGTAATCTCGATCATCTTCTTAACGCGGGCTGCAATATCAGTACGTGCTATTTTATCGGGGTGAAGCCCCGCGATAAATTCCAGGTATTCTTTTACGTACATATCGAGGTAAAGCGGATTATGTTCAGCCAGGTAGCCCACACATTTACGTACTTCAATACTTTGTTCGGCAATATCATGCCCGCAAACAAAGGCCGTACCATTAGTCGGAGGAATAAAGCAGGTTAAAATTTTCATCATGGTCGATTTGCCTGCGCCATTGGGGCCAAGGAAACCAACTATTTCTCCAGAGCTAACTTCAAACGATACATTGTTCAGCGCTTTTTGTGCACCGTATAATTTGCTTATGTTATTTACTTTGATTGACATGAAATTCATTTAAAATTTAAACTGCCCGCCATTTCGACTCCGTTTAGCCTGCCGGCAGGTGTGACCCTACGTGCGTTGGTCAGTCTGAGCGGAGTCGAAGACTGGTGCGCAGGCTTAATTAATTTATAAAAACTAAAAAAGACATTTAAGCGCCATCGCCATTGACTCTGATTTGATCTTAGCCGGTCCCATTTTATCAAGTTCTACAGTATCCGGATAAGCTGCGATCATTTTTTCCATAATACAGTTGCAATAGTTGTCGGCTTCTTTGGGCAGCATTTGCGATCCTGCTTGTCCAACGCATTTTTGCATGAATGTATTTTTTGAATAGGTTGTCCAGTTCGGGGCTTGCGCTTTTTTTGTTCCGTTTGATGAACAAGCGAAAAGAAATGCAGCTAAAGCAAATAATAAGAAAAGTGATTTTCTCATATTGTATAGTTTACTTATACAAAGCTAAAAATTAATAGCTTTAAAAATGAAGATATCTTAGAATTTACCAAATGGAACGCAGAATATTATGATCGTTATGATGTACGCAGATCAGATCATAATAAGTCATAAAAAATCTGCGGTATCTGCGTTCTATTTGAAAATAATCCCAAAGGTAATTTTAACTTTACACCCAATTATGCAAGGATTAGTAATAAAATCAACCGGCAGCTGGTACATGGTTCGCAGTGAAAGTGGCGAAACTGTTGAATGCCGCATTAAGGGCAAATTCAGGATGGATGGTATTAAAAATACCAATCCTGTGGCTGTTGGAGATAAAGTAACGTACGAGTTAGAGAGCGAAGTAAATAAAGGTGTGATAACAGAACTGGAACCGCGCAGGAATTATATCATTCGCAAGTCAACTAACCTTTCCAAGCAATCGCATATCATCGCTGCCAACATGGA
The DNA here is from genome assembly GCA_016183775.1 of Bacteroidota bacterium. Classification (NCBI taxonomy): domain Bacteria; kingdom Pseudomonadati; phylum Bacteroidota; species Bacteroidota bacterium. Next base: position 11,816 of record JACPDY010000131.1, on the reverse strand, counting down.
CCAGGCTTTTTTGCTGGTCACATTGGCTATGCCGCGTACGTCGGCGGGATTTGTGGATAGGTTCCTTATTACAGCGGAGGCATACAGTATACCGGTAAATCTGGTGTTCAGTAAGATTGATATTTATACAGAAGAGGAAAATGTTGAATTACAAAGATGGAAGAAGCTGTATGAAAATATTGGCTACAAATGTTTTGAAGTTTCGGCTCTGAAAGTGGAGGGGATAGAACAATTAAGGTCGTTGATGAGCAATAAAACAAGCCTGATCTCCGGGCATTCAGGTGTGGGCAAATCATCATTGATAAATGCGCTTGATCCGCGCCTGGAATTGAAAACAGGGGAGCTATCAGCGGCCCATTCAAAAGGAATACACACAACAACTTTTGCCGAACTTTTTGAATTGTCGAATGGAGGGTTTATTATTGATACGCCCGGCATAAAAGAGTTCGGGATGTTTGATATGAGGAAGGAGGAATTATCACATTTCTTTCTTGAAATGAGAGCTTTATTTAACAAATGCAAATACGATTCATGTCTGCATTTGACCGAGCCCAATTGTGCGGTAAAGAAGGCTATTGAAGAAGGATTGATAGCTGAGTCGCGTTATAATACATATTTAGCAATAATGAGTGGTAAGGAATTGGATAAAGTGTATGAGAAGTAGTAACATTAACGAATATAAAACGAACCTGCCTGCCGGCAGATTTACGAATGAGAGTGGTTGTTCAAAGAGTTCTAAATGCTTCTGTTACAATTGATGGTAATGTAAAAAGCTCAATTGGAAAGGGTTTATTGATATTGTTGGGAATTGAAGACGCTGACAATGTTGAAGATATTCAATGGCTGAGTACAAAGATATGTAACCTCAGAATATTTGATGATGAAGCGGGTGTGATGAATTTATCAGTAAAAAATAGTGGCGGAGAAATTATACTTGTATCGCAATTTACATTACACGCAAGTACTAAAAAAGGGAATCGCCCATCTTATCTGAAAGCATCCAGGCCGGATATTGCGATTCCATTGTATGAAGCATTTGTCAAACAACTTGAATCCGATCTTGGCAAATCTATATCAACAGGCACTTTTGGAGCTGATATGAAAGTTGCTTTGGTGAATGATGGTCCGGTTACGATTGTAATTGACAGTAAAAATAAGGAGTAAAAAAGTACCAGAAGGAAGTCTGCCTTCGCTGACACTTCGACTTCGCTCAGTGTCCCAGCTTCGGCAGATAAATTGGCAAAAAGAAAAGGTAAAGACAATTAATTTTAAACACATGACCATAAAAGAAGCGCAGCAGCAGGTTGATAAATGGATAAAAAAATACGGGGTCCGTTATTTTTCAGAACTCACTAATATGGCTATTCTGACCGAAGAAGTAGGAGAGGTAGCGCGGGTAATATCCCGTGAGTATGGCGATCAGAGTTTTAAAAAGTCGGATAAAGATAAAAATCTCGCAGAGGAATTGGCCGATGTGTTTTTTGTAGTGATCTGTCTGGCCAATCAAACTAACATTGACCTGACCAAAGCGTTGAAGAATAACCTCGAGAAGAAGACGAAACGGGATAAAACAAGGCATAAGAATAATGAAAAATTGCGCGTTGGAAAATGATGCTACTACCTACGACAATCCTTTTCACATTTTCCCGTTAATAAGTATTCCAAAACAGCATTTATACAGAGTTGTTATTATTTATACTTGCATTTCAGCAATAAAAATCGTAGCTTAAGTAAATGATTCGTTTAATCATAATAATAAGGGTGATTCTCATCATTGGTCTGTTAAACAGCAGACCGTTTGTCGTATTGGCCCAGGTACTGGATGTGGTACCTCCAATGTTTCAGGATGATCCCATTGCGTCAACACTTGACAGTATCGCGATGGTAAATTATTTCGATAAAGGATTGGTTAAACCAGTGGCTCCCCGGTCCAATAAATTTAATTTCGCACCTGATTCAATACCACGTTACGACGCGTCTGTTTATGAATCCCGTCTGGCAAAGATCGATGCCGAATCTCCATTCGATCTGGAATACAATGATGCTGTGAAAAGTTATATCGAAATGTATGCCATGCGCAAGCGTGATCTCGTTTCGCGCGTTATGGGCATGTCGCAGTTATATTTCCCAATGATAGAGCAGCAGCTCGATAAGTACGATATCCCCCTTGAAATGAAATACCTTGCTATTGTTGAATCAGCTCTTAACTCGCGTGTCCGCTCACGCGCAGGCGCAATGGGGTTGTGGCAGTTCATGTATTCCACAGGTAAAATGTACGATCTTAAAGTCACTTCCTATGTGGATGAACGCTGCGACCCATATAAAGCTACAGTTGCGGCTTGCGAGTATCTACGTTTTTTATACGATATGTTCGACGATTGGCAATTGGTGCTTGCGGCATATAACAGTGGCCCCGGTAATGTGAATAAAGCGATCAGGCGTTCAGGTGGTAAAAAAACCTACTGGGAAATTCGCCCTTATTTACCGCGCGAAACACAAGGCTATGTACCCGCATTTATAGCGGTCAATTATGTGATGCGTAATACGGCAGAGCACAACCTGTATTCAAGCATTCCTAAGCGTTCTTTTTTTGAGGTGGATACTGTGAAAATAAAGCAGCAGATCACTTTCGAGCAGGTATCAGCTGTACTGAATATACCGGTTGAAGAAGTCGAGTTTTTAAATCCACAGTATAAAAAGGGTATTATTCCATATTCCGCGGAGGACCCATACTCATTATGTTTACCGGCCGCCAAGGTTGGAAGTTTTATTACAAATGAGCAAGCTATATATGCCTATCTGAAAAAGGCCAACCCTAACAGCCAGGATATATTGGCTATGCAGGAAGTGATGAAAGTGCATACTGTTCGCAGGGGAGAGAAGCTTCATTCGATCGCTAACAGGTATAAGTGCACCATTTACGATCTTAAAGTTTGGAATAACCTTAAAACAAATTATGTAAAAACCGGTCAAAAACTCACCGTATATGTAAATAAAGTCGCCAGTGATAATGCTACTACTGTTAAGTCGCAGCAGGCAGCACCTGTTTTAAAACAGGAAGTCGTTTCTGCCCAGGTTGTATCGGAGAATGCTGCAACTCAAACGGACCAAGGCAAGTTTTACACTGTTGGCAAGGGGGATACATTGTGGGATATTGCCCGCAAAACAGGGACTACTATTGAAGAGATCAAACGTTTGAATAATTTCAGTAATAACTATGTGTTACTTCCGGGAAAAAAGATCAAAGTAGGATAGTCTCAATTGCAATAAAAAACAGGAGGCAGATTAATTATTCAGCGCTTCCGAGCCACCCACAATTTCAAGTATTTCACCTGTAATAGCAGCCTGACGGGCTTTGTTGTAGCTGAGTTTTAACGCGCGTATCAGTTCTTTGGCGTTATCGGTAGCTTTGTGCATGGAGGTCATGCGGGCGCCGTGTTCAGAGGCATTTGAATCGAGCAAAGCTTTATACAATTGTGTTTTTAATGAACGGGGAATCATGTCCTGTACGATCTCCTCTTTGCCGGGTTCAAAAATATAATCGATAGATAAGGTTTTGTTCCCTTCCTGTTTCGGAGGAAGGACAGGTAAAAACTGTTCAGCCATTGGTAATTGAACGGCAGCGTTCTTGAATTGGTTATAGATCAATTCAACTTTATCGTATTCGCCGTTAGCAAAACCCTGCATTATTTTTTCAGCAACAGGAGCAACATTTTTGAAGGTAAGCCCATCATATAATTCATTATGTGAACTCACTAATTTGTAATTGGTTTTCTTAAAAAAATCAGTGGCCTTTTTGCCGATTGTTATTATCTGAATGTTGCAACCCTGGTGTTGTTCACGGATCAATTGGCTGGCTTTTTTAATAATGTTGCTGTTAAATGCCCCGCACAAGCCGCGGTTGGAGTTGATCACAACAAGCAATACATTTTTTACGGGCCGTTGTTTGGAAAAAATTCCTTCCGAACTGGCAAGACTGGCGCTAAGGTTTTCAAGTATATCTTTCAGCTTATTGGCATACGGGCGAATCTGGGTAATGGCATCCTGTGCACGTTTCAACTTAGCCGCGCTCACCATTTTCATTGCGCTGGTGATCTGTTGCGTTGAACTTACAGATACTATTCTATTCCGTACTTCTTTTAAATTAGCCATCAGGTGAAAATTAAGAATTAAGAATTAAAAGTGAAGAATGATCCATTTTTAATTCTTAATTCTTCATTCTTAATTTATTTTTTATATTTCTTCGTCATATCCTTCGCTACACTTTCAATCACCGCAGTTTCTTTATCAGTGATCTTGCCGGCTTTTAATTCATTTAGCAGGTCTTTGTGTTTGCTTTCAAGGTACTGAAGGAAATCAGCTTCAAATTCTCTTACTTTATTTGTAGGTACATCGCGCAATAAACCTTTGGTGCCGCAATATAAAATAGCAACCTGTTGTTCAACGCGGAGCGGTGAAAATTGTCCTTGCTTCAGGATTTCAACGTTACGTGAACCCTTGTCAAGTACTGCTTTGGTGGCGGCGTCCAGGTCGGAACCGAATTTAGAGAAGGCCTCCAGTTCGCGATACTGTGCCTGGTCAAGTTTTAATGTCCCCGCCACTTTTTTCATTGATTTGATCTGCGCATTACCTCCCACACGTGATACCGAAATACCCACGTTAATAGCAGGACGAACGCCCGCGTTAAACAGGTTCGACTCAAGGAAGATCTGTCCGTCAGTGATGGAAATTACGTTGGTCGGAATGTAAGCAGATACGTCACCCGCTTGTGTTTCAATGATCGGTAAAGCTGTTAAAGAACCACCACCTTTAACAATACTCCTGATCGATTCAGGAAGATCGTTCATCTTTTGGGCGATATCATCATTTGCATTTATTTTAGCGGCACGCTCTAACAAACGGCTGTGCAGATAAAATACGTCACCTGGATATGCTTCACGTCCGGGAGGGCGGCGCAATAACAGGGATACTTCCCGGTATGCAACAGCTTGTTTTGATAAGTCATCATAAATGATAAGTGCCGGTTTGCCGGTATCACGGAAAAATTCGCCAATAGCAGCACCTGCGAAAGGAGCATAGAACTGCATTGGAGCAGGGTCTGATGCGGTGGCGCAAACAATAACTGTATAAGCCATCGCGCCGTTCTCTTCCAATACACGTTGTATATTCGCAACGGTCGATCCTTTTTGTCCGATCGCTACATAAATACAATAAACAGGTTTCCCTGCTTCGTAAAATTCTTTCTGGTTAATGATCGTATCGATACAAACGGCAGTTTTACCGGTTTGGCGGTCGCCGATAACCAACTCACGTTGTCCGCGGCCGATAGGTATCATCGCATCAATTGCTTTTATACCTGTTTGTAAAGGTTCATTTACAGGTTGACGATAGATAACACCAGGGGCTTTCCTTTCCAGGGGCATTTCATAGGTTTGTCCTTTAACAGGACCTCTGCCATCGATTGGCAAGCCAAGCGTGTCAACCACACGTCCAAGCATACCTTCGCCTACATTGATAGATGCAATTTTACGTGTACGTTTAACGGTATCACCTTCTTTAACATCGTTTGAAGAACCAAGTAGTACAGCTCCAACGTTATCTTCTTCCAGGTTAAGTACAATGCCTCTCAGTCCGTTCTCGAATTCGATCAGCTCACCTGATTGAACATTGCTTAATCCATAGATGCGCGCAATACCATCACCCACCTGTAATACGGTTCCAACTTCTTCAAGTTCGGATGCGGTTTTATGACCGGATAACTGCTGTCTTAATATCGCAGATACTTCTGCTGGTTTTATTTCTGCCATCGTACTTAATTTAATTGTTATATGTTTTCGTAATTATTATTTAATTATTTTACACAATCGATTATTTCCTGTTCCATTTTATTTTGCCACCCTTCACCATTTCTCTTATTCAATTTTTTGCAGGCTTTTTCGTTATGAATCTTCCACTTTTCTTTTACAGGACCGTTTTTCTTAATATACCTGATCCCGTATTTCTGATGCATTCTTGAAGCGCACGCCGGATACTTGGAATAAGTTTCCATGTCAAATTTGACATGCAGTCCGTACACATACACTTTGTGTTTTAGTTGACCAAATGAATACAAAGAACAAATCCAAAAAAACGAAAGAAAAAAAACTTTCATCAGAACTCCTTTATGTACGGATTTTCATTAAATGTTCTATAGAGCGATTTTAGTTTACGCGAAATGCTGGTATCATCCTGTTTATCGCCAACCCGTATAATAAATCCGCCGATAATATTTTTGTCAATTTTCTCGATCAGTTCAATTTCGGAATCCGCACTCTTTTTAACTACTTCAAGCACTTTTTTGCGAAGCTCATCATCAAGTCCGAATGCTGTAGTAACAATGGCTGTGATAATGTTTTTGTACTTTTTGTATTGCTCTGTAAATGCGTCAGCGGTTTCCGGAATATACATTTCCCTTCGCTTATGAATAATGATAGTCAGAAAATCAAGCGTCAGCTTTTCAATTTTGCCGTTGAAGATTTCTTTAAAAACAGACAATTTCTTATCACTTTTAATAATGGGACTGTTTAACAATACGCGTAGATCATGGCTTTCCTTGCAGGTATTCAGTATTAGTTTCATGTCCGCATAAACTTTTTCTACCGAGCCTTTTTCTATTGAAAGGTCGAGCAGTGATTTAGCGTAACGTGATGCGACTTTGGTCATATTTTTTGGTTTCAAGTTTCAGGTTTCAAGCTTCAAGTTGTCTACCCTGAAACTTGAAACCTGAAACCAAACAAACTAATTCAAATTAACATCCTCCAGTAATGCTTTTACCAATGTTTTTTGCTTGTCTTGAGATGAAAGTTCTTCTTTCAATATTTTCTCAGCTATTTCAACTGAAAGCTGGGCCACCTGGTTTTTCAATTCAGTGATAGCAGCCATTTTTTCGTTGTTAATGCTTTCGCGGGCAGCGTTTATGAGTTTCTCTCCTTCTTTTGTTGCTTTTGTTTTGGCCTCAGTGATAATGGAGTCTTTCATTTCGCGGGCTTCCTTTAAAAGTTTATCGCGTTCTGCTTTGGCTTCGTGAATAATACGCTCATTATTAGATTGTAAAGCCGCCATTTCTTCTTTAGCTTTTTTAGCAGCATCAAGAGCATTTTGAATTCCTTCTTCACGTTCTTTCAGCATGCCTAATATAGGAGACCATGCATATTTTTTAAGAATAAAAACAATGATTCCAAATGAAATGGACATCCAAAAGATAAGTCCAAACGCCGGTTTTACTAATTCCATGACAAACAGAAATTAAAAAGCATGAATATTTTTTTTATAAACAATGTTTAAAAACCGCAGTGACAACCAACCGTTGAAACTGCGGTTTGAAATTTTGAGGAGTCTGTTACTTCATAAAGATTACAAGTAACCCAACCACCATTGCAAAGAAAGCGGCACCTTCAACAAGTGCGGCAGTAAGAATCATGTTGGCACGAAGGTCGTTCATCAACTCCGGCTGACGCGCCATTGATTCCAATGCGCTTCCGCCAATGCGACCAATACCGATACCTGCACCTACTGCAGCTACACCCGCTCCAAGCGCAGCGATACCATAACCGGCACCTCCGCCAGCAGCTTCCTGTAGTAATGTGAATAGAAACATATTAATTAATTATTAGTTATGCTCCCGTTTACATGTCGCTGTCGGGAACTTTTCAGCGGTAATATTATCAGTGATGCTCTTCAGCATGATGGTGATCTTCAATAGCAGCTCCGAAATACATTGCAGAAAGCAAAGTAAATACATAGGCCTGCAGAAATGCCACTAACAGTTCAAGGAACCCCATAAATACAGTAAATGCAATTGAAAGAACGGATACACCATAACCTAATCCTGTATTCATTTCACCAAATATGAAAATCAGACTATAAAAGGATAGGGCAATAATATGCCCGGCAGTGATGTTTGCAAAAAGCCGTATCATTAATACAAAAGGGCGAAGGATAAATCCCAGTATTTCAATGGGTGTAAGGATGACCAATATTCCAATAGGAATACCGGGCATGGCAAAGATATGGCGCCAATAATTTCTGTTGGCTGTAATGACTATTACAATAAGTGAAATTACGGCAAGGGTCATCGTAATAGCAATATTGCCGGTTAGATTTGTTCCACCGGGGAAAATCGGAATTAATCCCAGGAGATTGTTGATCAGTATAAAAAAGAATACAGTAAGCAGATAGGGTAAATATTTTTCGTGTTTCGGACCAATACTTGGCTTTGCTACCTCATCACGGATAAAAGTTATGAGCGGTTCAACAAAAGATTGTTTTCCTTTTGGTGCGCCGTTTTTGTTGGTAACATAAGCCTTTGCTACTGATATGAACAGCCACAACATGAAAATGCAGCTAAAGAAAAGTGTCACAACATTTTTAGTAATTGAAATGTCCCATAAATCCTTTGAAAGATCTTCATTTACTGTGGCCTCATGAGCATCAACTACTTCCGTTTCGTTAACAGCAAGCACATGATTATGTTCGAGTTTGTAGCCTTTGTAAGTTTTATGCCCGTGATGAAAGTTTGATGACAGGAATATATCAAAGCCTCTTTCCTTAGAATAGATAATAACAGGAAGTGGAATGCTGGTTGCATTGTCGCCTTCTCCCCAGAGATGCCAGTCGTGAGCATCTCCGATATGATCCATTATCAATTCGCCGGGGTTGAATTTTTTCTCTTTGGCAACTTCTTCTGTATTACCAAAAGCCAGCGAAAATACGAGGACACAGGTTGTTGTAAGTAAGAGTTTATAAAAACGGGTATATACCGGGTATTGTTGCCTTATCTTCACCTTCTTTTCAAGTTTCTAAACGCGGCGCAAATTTATGTAAAAAACAAATGAATTATATAATTGTTAATAGCTTTTTATTAAAAAAGTCATATTTTTTATTTGAAGGGATAAGTATAAATTTAAATAAAAGAAAAACTGGCTTTCACGTAGTCGGGAAGCTTAATTTTAACCAAAATATGCATAAATAAGGCATTTTTGGTTGATAAAGATGTAAATAGCGAATTATGGCTGTTGGCAGAAATTATTTTCTGAAGGCAGGGTGTACAAACGATATAGACGAACTGAACTTTGGGCGATTAGGATGGTTTATTTTGCCTGAAATGCTTTAATAAAGTAAATACTTCAAAAGCGGTAAATACTAAGTAATGAATAAGGAAACCAATAATAAAAACCACAGCATGGTTCCTGTTCATTATGCCATAAATAACTATTGAAAACACACATAGGAGTAATTTTAAGCTTGTGATGCCCATGAAATTACGTACAAACCGGCTGGGTTTATCGTCATCCCGGCCGACTAAAAGATAATGCACTAAAAAGGAAATCACCACAAAAAAGATCAATATGAACCAAAGGTGGTTGAGGTGCTTTTGTTCAGGGCTATAAGTATTCCAGGCCCAAATGCCAATTCCGGCAAAGATTGATAGCACAAAAAGTTGAAGGAGGAAACGGGTCATGGCCAGGTGCAGATCATCCTGCGGTTATAAAAACTCATTCGCCAGGTTAGCCAGCTCCGAACGTTCACCCTTTTCAAGGGTAACATGTGCATAGAGTTTCTGGCCTTTCAGGCGATCGATCAGGTACGACAAACCGTTACTTTGTGTATCAAGATATGGCGTATCAATCTGGAACACATCACCGGTAAATATGATCTTTGTGTTTTCACCTGCGCGGCTGATGATCGTTTTTACTTCATGCGGTGTAAGATTCTGAGCCTCATCTACAATGAAAAACACGTTCGATAAACTCCGCCCGCGAATATAAGCCAGCGGACAAACAACGAGCTTTTCATTCTCTACCATTTCACTTATCTGTTTGAATTCTTTGTCCTTTTCATCAAACTGGTTCTTGATGAACTTGAGGTTGTCCCAAAGAGGTTCCATATAGGGGTTTAGTTTCGATTTAATATCACCCGGCAGGTAACCAATGTCTTTGTTGCTAAGCGGAACGACGGGGCGGGCAAGGTAGATCTGGTGGTAGTTCCGGCGTTGTTCCAGTGCCCCAGCTAATGATAAAAGAGTTTTTCCGGTACCGGCAACACCTTGCAGGCTTACGAGGCTGAGTTGTGGATTTAAAATGGCGTCGAGGGCAAAAGCTTGCTCTGCATTACGCGGATTAATTTTATAGGCCGAAACTTTTTTAACCCGCTCCATCACATTTTCTTCCTGGTTGTAATGTGCCAGCACAGATTTTGATCCGTTCTTTAAAACGTAAAAATGATTGGCAACCGGTTTGGTCCGTTTTAAAATATTTGCCGGGTCGCTGCTGCCTTTTTCATAGATCTCATCTATGGTTTCAGTAGGAATCTTTTCAACGACCGAACGGCCGGTGTACATTTCGTCAACGTCCTTTATTTTACCGGTTTCATAATCTTCTGCATTCAGGTTAAGTGATTTGGCTTTCAGGCGAAGGTTAATATCTTTGGTAACCATGATCACTTTACGGGCCGGATTCTGCTCGCTTAAATAGAGGGCGGTGTTTAATATGCGGTGATCGGCTTTGCGTTCGCCAAATACCTTTTCTGAATCAACCTTAGCATGTTGATTCATTTCAATTTTGAAAAGGCCGTGACCTTTGCCGTTTATATTTACCCAATCCTGCAGGGTATTACGGCCCGATATCTTATCGATATAGCGGATGAACTCACGTGCTGCGAAATTTTTGGTGTCGTTACCCTTTTTAAAATTATCCAGTTCTTCAAGTACAGTAATTGGAATAACCACATCATGTTCTTTAAAGTTTTTTATCGCGTGGTGGTCGTACAGGATAACGGATGTGTCAAGAACGAAAATCTTTTTGTCACTACGATCGGTTAAGGACATATGTTTGGTTTTTGAGTTCTATAAAACTATAACAATGTGAATTAGCTTTATAAAGGTGTCCCAAAAGAAATGAACAATGGGTTGTTATAAATAGATATGTGACAATGGAAGAAAGGCTGAATAGTATTGCCTGTCAGCTGTTCAGCTTAACATAAAACAGTGGTTTGTAACCTACAAACCCTCCATCTTCAGAATAGTGATTGACGTATAGTATCAAAGCAGTAGGTTTTCGTTCAAGCTTGAAATTTTCTTTGTCAAAATAAACCTTTTCCCGTACCCGCATCAATGAAATGGTGTTAGGTCCCACGTTTTCATGGCTGACTTTATTCTCGGCATTATGAGCCACGGAATCCATATTAAGAACGGTAACCTTTTTATCAAGTATCGACTTTACCTGATCCAGGCTAAGGGAAGAATCTGTGAAAAAATTATACGCTTTTTGTTTTCCGCTCAAAACAGCATCAATAACATCAGTATATATGCTCTTGCGATCAATGTTCCTGAAAATGTTGTTCCAGTCTTCGGGTGCCCAATCTTCCGGAACAGTTAAGTTAATGCTTGATTCAACCTGTTCTGCCCATTGTTTCATATTAGCCGGGGTGGGGGGGCTGGTATCTTCCGCTACGGTAATAGTAGAATTTGGGTTTGTATTTGTGCTGCTATCCTGCTTGCAGGAAAAAAGAAGCCACATCATTGAATATTTCAGTATAGAAATGATCGTTTTCTTCATGTTGAGCCTATTGTTTTAAATGGCGAATTTTCGTGGAGAGCAAGTTTACAACTATTTTGCTTTATATTCAACACCATGACAGAGTCACGTCTTTTGTCTTTTGCGGTGTATGACAAATTCGCACCCCTGCTAAGCGGCTTTTTTTATTAAATCTACCATATGAGGCCATCGATTACTTTTTTTATGAGCTCTGAGATTAACAATATACTGAGCGCCACTAAT
>JACPDY010000130.1 GCA_016183775.1 Bacteroidota bacterium | reverse complement strand
TTATTATTTTTATATTGCTTCTTTATCATTTGTCTATTCTTACTTCTTGTCTCCTTTTTAACCTTTTTGTCTATCTTTTTGCTTCTTCTTCTCTCCTTTCTTCTACTTCTTCCTTTATACTTTGTGGAAGAAATCTGTGACTTTCTGGTTGTCGTTGTTTACTTTGTTTATGTTTTTGGGGGGTCTCCCTGGCCCCCTTTTCATTGGTACTTTCTCTGTCGGTGAGATTCCGGCCTGCGGTTCTTCTTCTGCGAAACTTTCATCGAGGATTCTTTCTATGTCTTGTATGCATTTTGGGCTTGCTTCCATTATCTGTTGTCTAAAGAGGTTTAGTAGATCTCTTGCCTTTTCGCTGATAATTCTATCGTTTGCCGAGTGTGCGTTACTGGTGAGCTGCGATGTTATGAGTAGGTAGAATTCTTCAGTTTTAGTTGGTATATATTCTATCTCCTTTACGCGGTATCTTATTATGTACTCTTCTAGTGAGCTTTCTTCTAGTACATTGGCCCAGTTTAGCTTTTGCTTGGTTTCCTCCTGGTGTTTCCATGTAGAGCTGTATGCTATGGTTGTTACGTAGTTCTTTATTATGGCGTGCGCTGCTTCTTTCTCTTTCTGCTTTATGGTTTGGTCTGTGGATTTGCCGATTTTGATTAATCTGGCTTCTAGTTCGTGTATTTTTGCGTTTGTGGCATAAAGGAGGACTGTTGGTAGTATTATTCTTGGTTTGAACGTGGTGTTAATTTCTCCCCTGCTGATTCGTTTTAGAGCATCGTCTATTCTTGAGTTGTCCCATTCTGCTAGGTTGATGGTTTTTTGCTTTCCCTCTATTATTGGGATTATATTCTTCATGAGGTTCTCACCTAGGTTTTCCTCCGCTTCCGTCCACTGTTTCATTGTTGTTATGATGGATGTTAAAATCATTTCCTTTTCTTCCGCTCTGTCTTTGTAGTAGTCACCGTTATATATTTTGATCAGCGGCCTAATCATTATCTCGTAATATCCAAGCTTGAAGAAAGCCATGCATTCTCTTGGTGTGGTATCCCTTTGGAGTATCCTGCTGAAAATGATTTTTCGTATTGTTTTCCATGCATCTTTAATGTTCCCGGCTAGCGCTATGATTGGTAACATGTGTGATATTTTTGACTTACAGTAGATTGAGAAAATCCTTATCCTCGCTAATCTTGCCAAGTCTCTGTTCTTGGAAATGAAATCTAGTATGGTGCCAAAAGCATTTTCTCTGAGTGCCACTGTCGGGTTTCCCTGCGAATCAATTACTTGCCCTAGGTATTTGGTTTCGGTTTTACATGTGATTGGAAGGTCATCTTTTGTGTTGATGACCTCGTCTAGCTTGCTTGTGAGGAGTTCGCATTTACTGTAGTTGAAGTTTAGTTTTTCATGGTTCATTTTCTCCTCCAGTTGGTCAAATGTGCGTTGTAGGGTGCTAATTTCTGTTCCTTGAATGATAATGTCATCTACGAATGCTTGTGTGTATGTGCCGAGGTTGTTTGTATTCATTTCTAGCAGTGTGTCACCAATGTAGAAATTGAAAAGAATGGGCGACCATGGGTCTCCTTGGCTTAATCCTCTCGTTGGGTGTATGGTATAGTCCATTATCTCGTATTGCATTCTGTTATCTATACTCAGATTTGAGAGGATGAGTTTTTGCGCTATTATTTTGTTTCTGAGTTGTTCTCTGGGGATGCTGTCGTATGCTTTTCTAATATCTATGAGGACGGATTTGTTGTACCCGAACTTCCTTGAGTTGTGTATGATTGTTAGCCTTGCGATACCAGTGCTTCTTCCTTCTATAGATCCGTATTGGAAGTTCTTTATTTTGTCTTGGATTGAGGCGAGTAGTGTTGGTAGGGAAAGCTTTTTCATGAGCATAAGCCAGGCTGGCAGTATTGCTATTCCTCTCAGCTCCTCCCATTTCGATGGGTTCTCTACTTTGTTAAATAGAATTATTTTTGTTCTGTTGTGGAAGAAAAAGGAGTTGTTTTTGCTCCTGAGTGCTGCATCGAAAAGTTTGGTGAGATTTGCTTGGTTGTCACTCAAAGTTTCGCCCTTTATGGCTTTATGGAGATCATGTTGAGAGAAACCGAAAAAATCTAGCGCTGTGCTTCTAGGTTTAGTAATCGGTTGTAGCCTTTCTGATTTGCATGACGTGAGTAGTGTTGTGGTGTTGATAATGTCATCTGTTATCAGTGTTTGCTGCACGTTATCTCCTTCATAGAGTGTGTTGAAACCTGCCACGATGTCCTTAAAATTTGCATCTTTTTCATATAGTCTACATTTGCGTTTGGAGTTGAGCACCTTGTTAATTTTCACCCAATCTCCCTTGTCTATATGACCGTTGCTTACGATTGCTGATAGTTTCTTTTTTTCTGTGTTTATGAAGTCGGTAAATTTCTTTTTTGCCTGTTCTTTTCTTGCGTTGTAGTCTTCGTAGAGGTCACTCTGCTCCGATATGCCTTCCAGCTTGGTTCCAGTTATTATGATTCTCGGGTCCTGGAGGGTTATCTCTGTGTTGGGGTCTCTGGCTGCTTGTAATAGCATGTTTGTATTGTTCCTCGCCGTGCGCTTTTGTAGGGTTATTTTTCTCTCGGAAGTGTCCTCCATTTTATAAGGTAGCTTTGCTGTGGTTATTATTACATTATGGTCAGACATCCCGTTTGGGACGTCTATTGCTCGTGAGAGTGAGATGTTTTCGCTTATGTGGTAGACTCCTATGCGTTTTAGTCCCGTTTCCAGTTTGTTCATGTCCCCGATGATGTAGTCCGCTGCCATTATGTGATCAGGGATGTCCCCTATAAAGGTTGGTTCTGCATAAATGTTGCTGAGTGTTCTCGATTGTCTTGTGTCTGTGTCCGTTATGGCTATTTTTATGTATCTGCCGTGTTCTATGTCCTTGTCCAGTACCTCTGTCTTTACCTTCAGAAATTTGCTGACTAGTATGGCACATCCCTTCCTCCTTTCTTTTCCATCCGCTCTGTAAATTTTAAAATTTCTCAAGTACAATTTCTCTCCCTCTGTTAAGAACGTTTCTTGTAGGAACATGATGTGAATTTGTTCTCTTTGTAGCAGATTGTGCAGGTATTCCCTCTTGGTGAAATCCCTTATGGATCTTATATTCCAGCATGCTATGGTTAGGGGGCTTCCTATGAGTAATTGTGTTCCCATCCATGAGTATATTCTTTCTGCAATTTGGTTTTTCTGGTTGTCAGCGATCGCTTCATAGTGTCCGGTATCTCCTCTTGCCCCGCCACTTCCCTCTGTGTATGCAAGCTTGATCATGGGCGTCCCTGGTGAGATTTCGTTCCATCTCTCATTGGTGTGTTTTGGGTCTCGTCTGTAGATTGTT
>JACPDY010000129.1 GCA_016183775.1 Bacteroidota bacterium | reverse complement strand
TACGTATCGAAAACACCGTAAAAATAGAGAATGCCTATACAAGATCGGTCATCATACAAAATAAAAAAGCTGAGCCCAAACAAAAAAATTATTCTCTTCCCTGATCAAGTGTCACCTGCCGCGCTTTGTTTCTTACGATCTCAGCAAAGGTCTTGTTTTCTATTTTGCTTTCGAGCCAGGAAATAAAATCAAAATACCTGAATGCCTTCTTTTCATACGGGTCATTGACAATTTGCATGAATTTTTTTTTCGTATGCCTGAAAACTTTACTTCGACCTTCCGATGAAGAAGCTTTACCGGCTTTAGCTATACAATCAAGGATAATGGCTTCTGATTTATAAACCACTTTCCCCTTTTTAGAATAATTAGAGTTGATCTTAAAAAGATAAGGCAATATGTCAATATTCTCCATTTCATAATGGGAAATTATCTGTAATATCCGGGCAAAAGAAATAATATCCTGCTTTGTTTCCATATCAGCATCATTCAGGATCATACTTATCCACTCTATCGTCCGTTTATAATTCCCATATCCAAAAAACAGGTATGCCACATTATATCTCAAAATGCGCTCACTGGCCTTATCCATCTTTCCTGCATAAAGCTTCATTCCATTTTCAATATCATTTATAATTTCCCCCGATTTCTCAAAAGACCCTGAATTGATGTACATATCCACCTCCAGGATATATGAACGGACAAAAATTCTTGGCTTGATTTCTTCACTCAATCTGATCGCCAGATCATGTTCTATATTTCGCATTTTTTTTAAGGCATGATTTACCTCGTCGTATCTTTTAATAGGTATACAGGAAACTACAAGGTTATTTAACAATACAATGTAAGTGTTAGGATTGTCCTTTATCTGCTCAACATCATCTTCCATTAGTTTTAAACTTTTTTGCACGTAATTATACGCAGTAACCAGGTCAGCCTTTGCATAAAAATTATATATATAGTGGATATTATAAAATATATACAAAGAAGCGCGATCAGCTATTTTACTTTCATTTTGCAACAGGCGGCTATTGATCACTGATGAATAATACTTATGATGAACCTTGCTTCTAATCTCACCCCGCCGGTTAATGAAAAATAAAAGTCTTGCCTGTAAATTGATATACTCCGTATGATCACTGATATTCCTGATCGCGGCATTCCCTTCCGCGAAAACATCCGATAACTTTTGCTCAGTTACTCCAACAAAAGAATTCACGAGCATTATCTTTTTCTCCCAGGCAAGTGCCTGGTGCATGTAAACAGGCAAATTCATTCGGCGAGACAAGGTCCTGATCTTAATCAATAATTTCCTGCACTGACCGTATAAACCCTTTTGATAAAGCACAGAAACATTATGAAGCAATTTGTTGAGCGAAAATTCAGCAGTAGAATCGCGATGATAATAGTACAAGGTATCCAGGATCAGGTTATACAAGTAGTTCTTTTCAGAAGGAAGATGTTTGATAAATGTCTCACCCTTAAATTTGTCTTTGATCTGCTTTTCGTCGTACTTTTCCTGGGCTTCAATTGCTTCAAATAATCTCACATAGTTATTTTTATCTCCCCTCGTGTGCTTGTAAGCAAATACTTTGAAATACCTCTTTTCCGCAGGAGTTAATGAATCTATTAAGTCAAATAATTGTTCAGATACCATAATTTGATTCCCAATATAAAGTTATAAAATTATTCAATTTAATAATTAAACAGCACAATTTATAAATTTTGATTTCCAATATTTAACTATAATTATACCTCATTAGATAAATGATTACCGTATATTTACTTCCCTGACCAGGGATCTGGATGTAAGTTAATTGGGTTGCATAACATTTTACACAGAATTGCTTATTGCACTTATGCAATGATCGTATATTTTGAAAAGAAAAGGTTCCGATTTGAATTAGAGTTTATGAAGCGTACCCTATTCGTCCTGTATATTTTTTGTTTAAGTGCCGCCTCTTCTCTGGCTACCCCAACAGCTTCTATATCTTATTCGGGCTGGCCGCCAGATACAACATGTGCTGGCAAAAATGCCTGCTTCAGTACCTGGGCGACTGCATTTACCGACAGCATGGTAATAGATTGGGGAGACGGAAGTGCAAAAGAGAAGTATACCGTAAATCCAAACTTTATTTGTCACACGTTTAGTTCAACATCCGTTATAAAACTTATTGCCTATGAAGGGGCAATGTCTGATACCGCTACAACGCAAATTTATATCCTGCAAATGCCCTTATCGAAATTCACAACCAACTACCTTACAACATGTGCAAAAAAGAACGGCGTTACGGTAAATTTTACGAATACCACAACCGGAGGAACTCCGCCTTATGTGTATGATTGGGATTTCGGAGACGGAATAACCGATACAGTTAAGGATCCGGTACACACCTATTATTCTCCCGGAGAATATATTATCAGGCTGATATCAAAACCCCAATATATGCCTCTAGGTTTATTTTGCGATCCCATCATATATACTGATTCAATAACCATTTCTGTTGATTCTTCCCTTATTACAAGTATGATCGCAAATCCCGGATGTCCATGCAATACAATTTCTTTTACCGCCACGGGCAATTCAAACAGCTGGCTTTGGGATTTTGGCGATGGCACTACATCCATTGCACAAAACCCTTCCCATACATATCCTGAGCCGGGCCAATATGTTATAACATTATCCGGAACAGGAAGTAACGGATGCTACTTTGTCAGAAAAATGCCGCTTACGGTCTGCGGAGGCAGTATAGGTAAAGTTTCGAAATCCAATTACAGGTGGTATTTCGGAGGCGGTAACAGTTCGGCCAATCCGACCTTTGATGCCGGAGGAATAAATTTTAATACTGCAATACCGGCTCCTCTTACTACCGGTGCTCAGACAGCCATGGAAGGATGCGCAACCATAAGCGATGCGAATACCGGGAATTTATTATTTTACACAAATGGAATAAAAGTCTGGGATAATACACATACCGTTATGCCAAACGGCACGGGATTATTCGGAGGAATATCAACAACTCAATCTTCACTGATTGTTCCATTTCCCGGGAACAGGAATAAATATTACATCATTACGGCAAACGGAACAACTGACATAAACAAGGGATATTACTATTCAATTGTTGACATGACCCTAAATGCGGGAAAAGGAGATGTGATCAGTAAGAACAATGTTTTTTTTATCGGACCATGTACATATGATAATTTTTCAATGAATATTGTAGCGCATGAAGCTTTAACGGGAACAGTCAAATACAAAGGAGATTGCTTGAACCCTGCCGAATATTGGGTTGTTATTCCTTCCTGCAGAGATACATTCAAAGCATTTTTAATTACAAGCACGGGCATTAATCCGCCTATAACATCTGTTGCTCCTTCCGACAACTACAACGGAGCCGGTTACAGTTGCATATCACCCGATGGAAGCAAATATGCAGTTTCACAATATCAAACAGGCGGTACGAATAAGATCCGCCTTTTCGATTTTGATAAAAATACGGGCTTACTCAGTAATGAAAAAATAATTACATATTTCATGGGTTTTGGCTATGAAAATTTTTATGGCATAGCCTTCTCCCCTAACAGTTCGGTACTTTATGCCCCATTCTCTTCTACCTTTTATCAATGGGATTTAAATGCAGCAAATATTTCCACTTCCCTTTATCGAACAACTCTTGCAGGAGCAAATATGTGGGGAAGTTATCTGGGACCGGATAAAAAAATATACCTGGCAAATAGCGGAGGAACATCGCTTACAGTGATTAACAATCCTGACATTGTTGGTCCGGGATGCAATGTAACAGTGAATAGCTTTTCCCTGTCAGGACGACAATCGCGATATGGCCTGCAAAATATTGTTCCACTTTCTCCTCTTGATACTATTCCCCTGAAAGCTGATTTCCAGGCAACAATTAACCCTTGTTCAAAACAGGTAACTTTTTCAAATTCCTCCTGCAGTTTTATGCCCGACAGTATTACCACTAAATGGTATTACGGAGATGGGACAACGGGCACATTTAAAACACTGCAATTTCCTCCCCACACTTATTTAGCCGGAGGAACCTACCAGGTAAAACTGGTGATCTCTAAAAAATGTTATAAAAGTGACAGTATTGTAAAGACCATAACTGTAAGTCCTGATCTTTCTGTTACAACTGCCATCACACAGCCAGGCTGTGGGAATTCAAATGGATCTGTTTCAGCAACGCCATCGGGAGGAACAGCAGGGTATTCCTATTTATGGAGCAATGGTAAAACCACACAAACGGTGACAGGCATAGGCCCGGGCAATTATACAGTGACCGTAACCGACGCTAAAGGCTGTACGACCACTTCTTCGGCAACAATTTCTTCGCCTTCGCCCTTAACAGCCCAATTTACCAAAGGCATAGCTAACTGCCCCGGTTGCGGATGTAAAGAATGGATTATAGTAACTGCTTCAGGTGGTACCGCACCATATGCCTTTTTATGGCCGGATGGATATGTAAGCAGGTATAAGAATCATCTTTGCCCCGGAACATACACAATAAATATTACAGATAAAAACGGGTGTAGTATAAACGTTAACCTGAATACACCTTAATTTTATAATTTTGTTACGATAAATAATAAATCTAACTTGATAAAATACGACCATATAAATCAAACCAACAGGACAAAAAAACTATTATTTTTTGTTTTAGCTGTATTATCCATGCAGTTTAGCCATGCCCGGCACAGTATTAAACAAGAAAAACTCCAGATCCGCCCCCCCCTGCCTGGCAATGGCATGCGCTTTACCCCTAACAAAGGCCAGATAGCCGACATGAACGGTAAGCCCTGCCTAAATGTATTATACAAAGGTGAAGGCGATGGAGCAGATGCAGATATTTACCTGCGTAAAACAGGTATAAGTTATGTGTACAACAACATAGGTGAAGTAATGCAGAAGGTTGGCGAACAAGTTGAAAATTTAATTAATGCAGGAACAATAGGCGAAGCCGACAGGCAGAAAAAGAAAGATGAACTATTACAAAAGGAAAGCATTAAAGTACATCGTGTAGATATGGACTTTGCAGGCTGTAACAAAAACATACATATAACAAACGAAGATGAACTGGATGGTTATCAGAATTTTTATTACGGCCATTGTCCAAATGGAATAACCAACGTAAAGCAATGCAATAAAGTAACCTACAAAAACATTTACAACAACATTGATATAAATTATTGCGGCAGCAAAAAAAACAGTATTAAATACGATTTCATCATACAACCCCATGCCGATCCTAATCAAATAAAACTTCATTGGCAAGGAGCCGAAAGCATACACATTAACAGCGAAGGTAATTTAGTAATTAAAACCAGCGTAAACGAATTTTATGAGTCCATACCAAAAGTATATCAGGTAATAAATGGAAAATCTGTTGATGTAAAAGCAAAATATAAATTACTCCCGCTCGCTAAAAAGGAATCTCCCACTTCCCTGCTTCGATTGGAAAAGATGCCCGCCTCTGGCGTACAAATGAAACAAGAGAGGCGTGAAAGTGAAGCCCTTGTAGCCTTTGAACTTGGAACCTGGAACCGGGAATTTCCTTTAGTGATTGACCCCTGGGCCACCTATTACGGGGGAAATCAGGCTGACTATAACTCCGGCATTGCCACAGACAATACAGGCAATGTGATAATTACGGGGTTTAACCTC
>JACPDY010000128.1 GCA_016183775.1 Bacteroidota bacterium | reverse complement strand
ACTCTTCAAAACCTTAGGAATGCAAATCCCGCCCAAAATTCTTAAGACAGAACCCAAAATGTAGTGGCACAAACCTAACCCCATGCCCGCAAACCCACATCATTGCTGAATTGTTAAAAATCAAGTGTCAAACTCGGGACCCATCTGGTGGCTCCTACTTTCAGGCAATACTGGGAAATTTTGACATCTTCCTGGTGAAGTTCGACAATAGCGGGGTATGGATCTGGGCTACTTATTATGGAGGAAGTGGTGGTGGTGGTTCCAGCAGATGGGGTACGATCGCTGTTGATGGTTCAAATAATTTGTTTGTTACAGGAAGAACAAATTGCACTAATTTTCCTGTATTGAATCTTGCCGGTGCATATTTTCAACCTGCGATCTCCGGAATTCAGGATGCATTTATCCTTAAGTTCAATAACAATGGGGTGCGACTTTGGGCTACTTACTATGGTGGAAGCGGAGATGATCAGGGATACTCCATTGCAATAGATGCTTCAAATGATGTATTTATTGCCGGAAGTACATCTTCTGTTAATTTCCCTGTATTGAATCTCGCTGGTGCATACAATCAGCCCGCAAGTGGCGGACTTCAGGATGTATTCATCCTTAAATTGAATAACAGCGGGGTGCAACTTTGGGCTACTTATTACGGAGGAAGTGGAGATGATCTGGCATATTCCATTGCAATTGATAATTCAAATAATATTTTGATTACAGGAAGTGCCACTTCTGTTAATTTTCCTGTATTGAATCTTGCCGGAGCATATAATCAACCGGGGAATGCAGGAGGGCAGGATGCATTTGTTCTTAAGTTCAATAACAGTGGTGTACGACTTTGGGCTACGTATTATGGTGGAAGCGGGACTGATCAGGGGTGCTCTGTAGCTATAGATGGCACAGATAATGTGTTCGTTGTGGGAAATACATCTTCTGCCAATCTTCCTTTATTAAATCTTGCCGGAGCATATAATCAACCCGGATATGCGGGAGTTCAGGATATTTTTATTCTTAAATTCAATAGCAGCGGTTTACGACTTTGGGCTACTTATTTCGGCGGGAACAGCTTTGATTTTTTCAGAAACTATACAGATCACGAAATTACTATTGATGCATGTGGCAATTTGTATGTAACAGGTGGTACAAACTCAACTGATTTCCCTGTTTTAAATCCTGGTTGCGGATCTCATTTTCAGGGTACCTATGCCGGTGGCAGTCCTTATGGCATCTTCTTTCTTAAGTTCTCTAATAATGGAATACTACTCTGGAGCACTCATAGCGGAGCTTCTGCTCTCGGGTTTGGTTCGGCACTTGCCATTGATGTTTCGGGTAATTTGTTTGCTGTAGGTGAATGGTTTTATCCCGGTAGTAATGGATTAATTGATCCCGGAGGAGGGGCATATTTCGATGCGACTTTTAATACCTCTGATGATAGCTACATAATGAAATTTATTCCTTTG
This sequence comes from Bacteroidota bacterium, assembly GCA_016183775.1. Lineage (NCBI taxonomy): Bacteria > Pseudomonadati > Bacteroidota > Bacteroidota bacterium. The sequence goes on along the minus strand of JACPDY010000128.1, from coordinate 34,527 downwards.
ATACCTGCTTATACACAAACACAGATCAACTCTACCGGCTGTTCCCCCTGCAATGGCAGTGCGACAATTAATTTAACCTGCAGCGAGCCAAATTACAGTTATGTATGGAGTAATGGTACCTCAACACTCAACAGCGTAAGTGCCGCTAATACTCTTACGGGCCTTTGCCCAGGCTCCTACACAGTGACCGCAACAAGTAATTGCAATCAAACACAAGCCGCAACGTTTGTTATTACGGGTATACCGTGTGGTACTTGCACTTTAACAGGACAATTTACCAAAGGCACCGCGAACTGTACAGGCTGTGGATGCAAGGAATGGCTAATGGTAAATGCAACGGGAGGAACAAGCCCATACTCCTATTCGTGGCCTGATGGGTACGACAAAAGATATAAGAATCAGTTGTGTCCAGGTGTTTATAATGTAAATATCAAGGATAAAAACGGGTGCAGTGTGAATGTAAATTTAACGGTACCATGAATAGTTGTCGGTTGTTAGTTGTTGGGGAAAATGGCAGTTTGCAAGTTACAACCAACAACTAACACCCAACAACTACCATATCTCCGCCCGTTCTTTATCGGGATGATACATAGTATTTCCTTCCTTCACATCGAATGTTTCATAAAATTCTTTCATATTAGAAAGANNTCATATTAGAAAGAGGCATTATAACACGTGCGATAGCCGGTGAGTGCGGATTTGTTTTAAGCATCTGTTTTAATGCTTCAGGACGCATGCTGCCTCTCCAGGCCTGGGCCCATGAAATAAAGAAACGCTGTTCGCCTGTTAAACCATCGATCTTACCCGGTGCAGGTTTGCCCTCAAGCGATTTTTTGTAAGCATAATAGGCAATGGTCAGGCCCCCAAGATCGGCAATATTTTCTCCGACAGTAAGCTGGCCATTGATATGGAAAGTATCGAGCACTGTAAAGTGGTTGAAGGCGTCAATAACCATATTTGTTCTTTGTTTGAATCGTAGACTGTCTTCCTTTGTCCACCAGTTTTTCAGGTTTCCGTCAGCATCATATTGACAGCCCTGATCATCAAAACCATGTGTGAGTTCATGACCAATTACTGCGCCCATTCCCCCGTAATTAACAGCGTCATCCGCATTGGCATCAAAAAAAGGAGCCTGCATAATTCCCGCGGGAAACACAATTTCATTAAACGAAGGATTGTAATATGCATTCACCGTTGGAGGAGTCATACCCCATTCAGTTTTGTCAACCGGTTGTCCCAGCTTACTTGTCATGTATTTGAACTCAAAGTTATTGGTTCGGAAAAAATTCAAAATGTAAGCATCGCGTTTTATCTCCAGCGAAGAGTAATCCCGCCATTTGTCGGGGTATGCAAGTTTCCGCATAACTGTTTCCAGTTTATGAAGCGCTTGTTTTTTTGTTTCCGGTCCCATCCATTCACGTGTGTTGATACGCTCTTTGTATGCTGCGGTAAGGTTGTCTACCATTGTATTCACTTTCTTTTTTGCCTCTTCACTGAAATATTTTTCAACATACAATTGTCCGACAAGGTCACGGAGTGATCCGTCCGATTGTTGCGTAACTCTTCTCCACCTGGGCTTAAGGGTTTTGATACCGTTTAAAGTTGTTCCATAAAAGTTGAAGTTTTCTGCGACGAAATTATCACTTAGTTTAGCTGCAGATGAATTAATGAGGCTCCAGCGCAGATAATTTTTCCAGTCATCAGGCGAAACGGATCTCACAAGTTTATTGATCTGTGCCATAAACTCAGGCTGACCAATGATCAGGGTTTGAATTTTTGAATCAACACCAAGTGTCTGGAAATAGGTATTCCAATCGAAATTATTGTATGCGTCAGTGAATTCCTTTAATGTTTTTTTATTGTATTGGGCCTCAATATTGCGAAGTTGTACACGCGTCATGCACTTTTTTGCCAGTTCTTTCTCAAACTCAAAGATCTTTGAAGCAATAGAACCGGCCTGTTTTTCCGGTTCGCCGGCCAACCTGAACATATTGGTGACGTAGGTGACATACTTTTTTCTGATCTCTTCCATTGATGGGTCCGGATTCAGGTAATAGTCCATATCAGGCAATCCAAGACCATCCTGGTTTATGGTGGCAATATTTTCTGTGCTTATTTTAGGATCAGCGCCAACGCTGAAATCAAATAATGTTTTTACACCTATAGAATGGTGATGAGCGATCTGTTTAGCGAGTTCCTGCATATTTTTAATATCACTTATTGCTTTGAATTCATCATTCAAAGGGGTGATACCGTCCTTTTCCAATTTGGTAGAGTCCATCGCCAGGGCATAAAAATCGCCCACTTTTTGTTTTATGCTGCCGGTTTCACCGCTTGCTTTCGCGGCATCTTCAAGCAGAACACGCAGTTTCGCAAAATTGTCATCACGTATAATATTGAAACTGCTCCAGCTGCTTTCGTTGGAAGGGATGGGGTTGTTTTTTAACCAGTTGCCGTTTACATATTGAAAAAAGTTATCGCCAGGTGCCACAGTTGTATCAAAGTTGGAGAGATCAATTGAATTGTTTGCGGCTAAAATAGTTGTGTTCGGTTCATTTCTGTTTGAGCAGCCGGCCGCCAGGATCGTTCCAATAGATATAGCTAAAATTGAATTTTTCATTTGAATACTTTTATTAAATAATTAAAATTGAGGCGTGAAATTAAGGTATTTATCGGAGCATAACAATTATAGATGTTAAATGGCAAAATACCTTTATATAAGGAGTAATTAAAGTTTTATAATACCAGAGATTATGCCGAATAAGATTATTATATGGAATTTTCAGAAAAACATTTGGTGAAAATTTGGAACTTTCGTGCCTGCTGTCGGCAGACAGGCTTTGGTGGCGAAAATCCATTTGCCACCAAAGCACCCAAAAATCCTTATTCGGTATAAACTCTACTTTTACTTGAACATATTTTAAAGATATTGAAGGTCAAGTGGAACTCGCATTTTATGTTCATGACTCTTTGTGTAAATTAAATATGCTCGTTTCATCATCAATATAAACAAGGTATTGCCGAATATTGGTATATCCCATTTGTGAGAGCAGTTCCGCATATTTTTTTATTTGTTTTATATGCTTATCCTGTTTGGTTCCAGTTTTGTAATCGATCAATACGGTTGAATCCCTGTTTATAACTACCCTGTCTGGTCTGTAGGTTTCCCCTGTTGGTAAAATGATATCGGCTTCAGTTTTAATTGTATTGCCGGCTGCATAAAGCGGTTTTAATTGGGGGTGTTCAATGATATTATTTAGTTTCTGAAACAGTATTTTTTTTTCCTGCAGGTCAATAACCCCTTCATTTAAATATTGGGTAAGGGTAGGAGTGAGGTCTTCTGCGGATTTGACTTTCGCAAGGATGGCATGAACAATTAATCCAAAATCTTTTTTACTTGTTACATTATCCGTATTCCATACTTCGGGCGCATTAGCCCGTATTTTTAAGATGCTGCGCCAATCCGACGATATAAAATCTGTTTGTTTAACAGTTTTTTTACTTTGCGTGTTTTTGTGTATATGCGGCATACTGTTACCGAACCCGTAGTGTTGTTGAGCATCATTCCATAATTGCAGCGATCGCAGATAGAAGCAAAATATATCGCTAACATTTCCAAGGTTATCAGGCGTTTTCGATGGCTCGCCGGTTATAATATACAGGCGTTCTTCCGGTCTTGTAAATGCAACATACAGCAGGTTGATATTATCAAGCCGTGACTTGTTTTTTTCTTCTTCATATAGATCGGAATAAGTTGTCTTTTGGAGTTCTTTGGTTGCCGGTAATAATGCCGATTCAAGTTGAGGGACTTCGTTGTGCTTCAGGTCGACCCAAAGATTTTTTTTGCCGTCCGAAATTTTCCAGGTTGCAAATGGCAGAATGACGGCCGGAAACTCAAGTCCCTTGGAACGGTGAATGGTCATAATATTTACCGCATTGGTGCCATCGGGAACATTCATAGAGGCATTTTCTTTACGTGTTTCCCACCATTCGATAAAACCGGGTAAACTATTGTTGTTTTTTATTGTATAACCCAGAACCTCATCCATGAAAAAACGGACGAATGCATCAGCGCCTGCGGCAAGTTTAAAGATGCCTGCTACTTGTTCAACTAATTCATATAAGGGCAATTTGATCAAATGCTGCTGGTTAAACTCAAATCCATTTTGTTTTAATAAAGCATCAAATTCCCATGCGTGCTTGTTCTTAAGAAGCGCGATCACGGTATGCAGATCCTGGTCGATAAGACCGTTTTCTACCAGGTATTGTAAGATTTCAACACGTGTAATTTCGTTGTATGGCTGGTTAATATACCTGAATACAGATCCGATGAAGCGTACTTTTTTCGAATTTTTAAGCAGCAATGAATCCGCTGATAGTACACCAATACCTTTTGCTGTAAGGTACTCAGCGATAGTATTGCCGGTCTTGTTGGTTCTGCATAAAACAGCGATATCACTGAGTTTAAATTTTTCTTTTTGAAGATTAATTATGTTATTATAAACCTGCTCAAGCGTTTGTTGTTCCGCTTCGTCTCCTTCTCCTTTTACAAAATTTATGGAAACGTATCCGCCTGTATTGTCCGGATCACTTTGCTGAGCATGACCCTGGTAAATAGTGGCGTATGCGTCACTTAGTTTGCCTGCCAGGACGGAGAACATAGAATTGTTGAAATCAATGATCTCTTTTTTACTTCTGTAATTTTTGTTGAGTTGTTTTTCATTGTAGTTGAGTTTCAAGGTTTGTTCACGTTCAAGAACAAACTCGTTTTTTTCTTTTATAAAAATATCCGGTAGTTGGGCAAACTGTTCAACTTCTCCGCCGCGCCAGCGATAAATGGCTTGTTTACCATCTCCGACAAGCATGCTCAAATGCCCTTCTGAAAGCGAATTTTCAATAAGTGGCAGCAGATTTTGCCATTGCAGCACAGATGTATCCTGGAACTCATCAACCAGGTAATGATTATACTTTTCGCCAATTCGTTCATAAATAAAAGGCACTGGTTGGTTGAGGACAATGTTGGAAATGATCTTATTGAACTCTGAAATGTGAAGGATATTATTTTGTTTTTTTATTTCTGTCAATAATTTTTCGATCTCATTTAAAACGGCGAGTGAATAAATGTTTTTATTGATGAGTTTAAGAAGACAATAAAGTGATTGTTGTTTTTCAACGATATCCCGGATGAAATGGAATGATTCAGAAAGTTTGCTTTTGATGTTCTCTATTTTGCCTTTATCTTCCGCAGATGTCTTCTCTGAGAACCATTTATCTTCCCGGATAGTTTTTACAACATAGGAGTTGGGTTCTAGTTTGTCGAAATTTTCGTCGCAGATATTCGCGAAGAATTTACTTATACCATTCTTTCCCTGATAAAATGAACTATGCTCAAGCCCTTGTTGCTGTATAGCTTGATAAGCTTCACCCGCCGCCTTTTTTACAGTACTCTCAAATTTTTTAATTGTTTCATTGAGGCTTTTTCTGATAGAAAGAAAACCAGCAGTATTTATTTTTTTTAATCTCTCAAGATGAACAATACCTTCTTCGGTCAGCAGATTTTTTGAAAAACCAAAAAGATCCCGTTCTATATGCCAGCTTTTTTCATCCTCGGTTTTGGTCTCAGTAAATTCAACAAGTGCCTGTGTGAGATGTTCGTCATTACCCGCTTTGGAAATAAGCAGGTCGATCACTTCCAATAATAACTTGTTGTCATCCATCTCAATTTCAAAGTTGACTGGAAGTTGAAGATCGTAGGCGAAAGTGCGGACGATCCTGTGTACAAAGCTGTCGATAGTACCTATAGCGAAATCAGAGTAGTTGTGCAGTATAGTGTGCAAAACATTTTGCGCCCGGCTTTGTATATTACTTTTATCCAGTCCGGTCTCTTCGCAAATTATTTCAAGTAAAGTAGTATTGTTTTCTTCCGGATGAGAAAGTTCTTTGAGTGATCGGGTAATACGCTCCTTCATTTCGGCAGCAGCCTTATTGGTAAACGTAATGGCAAGTATATGTTTGTATTTTTGAGGCGGGTTCTGATCGTCAGTCAGGGCGAGTTTAAGGTACTCTTTTACAAGGGTGAATGTTTTACCTGATCCGGCGGATGATTTGTAGACGGTGAAGTTCACATGAATGCCTTAAAATTAACATGGCTATAAAATGCACTTTTACCTGCAAATTTTAATTCATCGGAGTTAAAGTTCCCTGTTTTTAATTCGTTTGCAATGATCTGATGGATAGAATTGCGGAGTGGGACTAATTCAGTATTGATTATGTTGAAGGTGAGATCAGAGTCAATGCCGGTATAATCATGAACAATACGATTTCTGATATTCTTTATTTTCTGCCATTCAACTTTCGGATATTTGTCTTTCAATTCATCACTTATTTTTGAGCATTGTTCTCCGATATTTGCTAATAAGAGAAGAGAAGCATTGAAATTCAATTGGTCATTTGATGTGAAAAAAACTTCACCGGAATTGAAATCTCGCTTGTAGATTTCTATCTTTCCGATTGATTCAAGAATAATTAATAAGAAAACAATATCGTTTTTAATTGCGGGTTGCATACTTTATTTCCCTTAATGCACGGAACAAAATAATTGGTTCGGCATATTTTTTTATTACAATATCAATTTTTGTATTTAAAAGTTTTTCAAGGGTTTGTTTCAACGAGATTCGCTGCTCATATTCAATATTGTCTTCAATTAACAGATCAATATCATTGTATTTTTCGCCACGAATAAAGGACCCAAAAACTCCGATTTTACTAAGTCCGAATTTTTCGAAAATATTTTCTTTTCGAAGTAAATTCGTTAGTTCGTCGAAGGTTTTTATGTGTACTGACATTTGAATGGCTTTTCTACGAAATTACGACAAAAAAATCGACTTTAGTAAAGGTGTATAATAATCAAAGCGGTCTAATAAGGCAAGTTTTTGTTGAACACATCCTTCTTGTCAATGCAATATAATTTTGCGTCAAGTATAGTATGGATAATAAGATTATGTATGATCTCAACAAAACCATAGGAATAGGAGGGGACATAGAAATTAAGTTTGCCCCTTTTCCGTAAAGGGTTTTCTTTTGCGAAACCGGAGAACGTAATTACGGTACAGCCAGATTTATCGGCCTGCTCTGCGGCGTTCAAAATATTTTTCGAGTTTCCCGAGCTGCTGATGCAGAATGCGATATCTTCTTTATCCGCGAAGGCTTCGATGGGTTTTGAAAACACTTCAGCGTAACTAAGGTCGTTGGCAATACAGGTTAATAATGAGGAATCATTGAAGGCAGTGGCCCTCACTCCTCCGTTTTTCCAATAGTCGACCGCCATGTGGCTGGCTATTCCTGCGCTGCCCCCGTTTCCAACCATCATCACTTTTTTGTTATGTTGCTGCGCCTGTTTGATCAGTTCAACAGCCTGGATCATGGCATCATTAAAAGGAATAGTTTTACTATTTGCAGAAACTTCAACGGCATCAAGTGCTTTCCTGAATGCGTTGAGGTAGTTGGCTGTGAATTGAGAAATATCCATTTATTTTAAAAAGTGAGAGATAAATTTGATCAGATCTTTTTTGTAAACAGGATGCTCGTTACCTATTATTTCAACGGCAAGCGCTCCCACACAATTTCCTATGAAGGGCAAAACTTCAGGAGGAGTGTTGTTGTAAGCGCATAATGAAGTTACGGATAATACTGCATCTCCCGCTCCAACCGAATCTTTTACGGATGAGGCAAAGGCGGGCGCCGTATAAAATTTTCCTTTTTCAAATAATACTGAGCCTTGTTGTCCAAGGGTGATTTGTATTTTATCGGCATGAGTTATGGTATGCAGCTGTTCAATAAGATTTTCGAGTTTGCCGTAATTATCACCAAAAGGCAGGCGTAATTCTTTTTCATCAATGGAGATATAATCTGCACGTTTATATTTTGTGATATAGTTAAAACCGTAATTATTACTGTTCGTCTGTGCGTTCACTGAAAGGTGTTTTCCGGAACCGGACAGGAATTTAATAATTCCCGGTGTTATAAAGCCATGCCCGAAATCAGCTACCAATACCATATCCGCATTTTTGAGTGCTTTTTCAAGGTGTGCAATGACTTCTTTTTCCAGATCGTTTGCCAGGTAAGTATCGTTCATGAATGTCACCTCGAATAATTTCAGGTTAAGGTAAGTGTCGAGGTATCTGCGTTTCGTTGGAGTGGGGCCGTCGTTCCGCAGGAAGAATTTTTTATTGATGTTACCGGAAAGTTTTTGCTCAATGATTTCCTGCTGAGGGTTCTGTTTTCCCAGGCAGGTAACCAGCTCCACTTTTCCCGCAAACTGATCGAGGTGATTGGCAATGGCCAGTACACCGCCGGCATAGGATTCGCCTTTCAGAAACATAGTTGAGATAGTAGGCGATTTTGAGGATTTCCCAAGGGGCCTGCAGGTATGATACTCATCGATTATTGTATCACCTATAACAAGTACGTTGAGATTCTTTAATTTTTCAATTTCATTAATGATACTATCCGCGTTGTGTTTTTTCTTTAACCCGCTGAGGTATTCCTGGATGGAATCGTTTAACGGACTAAAGTGGGCGTTGATAAGTTTTGACGAAGAAAATTGGATCTCTTCGGTAAAATAAAGTTGTCCCCCGGCTGATTTGACCGCCTCTTCTTCTTTATTGATATTTCCTGTTATATCATTCTCACTCTTTTTATAGTCCTGGCCTTTTACATAAAAAGTGGGTTTAATTAATTTAAGCGTTTCAATGGCTGTATCCCATTTGTTGAGTGCAACATAACTAACGGCCTCAAGTGCTGCAATGGATTCCATCCGGAGCATTTCATTAAAAACAGGGCGGCCCGGACCTTTGTTTACAAACCGGTCGGGTGTAAGTGTTACAACTACAATGTCAGCAGCTTTTTTAGCGGCTTCAAAATGTTTTATATGACCCAGGTGCAGCAGGTCAAAACAGCCGTGACAATGGGCAATGGTTTTGCCTTCACTTTTTAACTTTGAACATAGTACAGCTAATTCTTCGAGGCTTACAATTTTCGAATTCATGATCTTATTCTGAATCTTGGCAGGTTAGATATTGTGTCGCCGTCGAAATTTTATTCCAATCCAGCAGCATTATAAAAGTACAAATATACTTGATGGCAGGAGATTTTGCTTTGAAAATTACTTCAATAATTGGATACTAAATCCGGATTATACCATCAACTATCAATGTCGTTTTAGTTAAGGATTTGGTCGTTCGTATTTTTCTTTTTTTTGGATGTGGTGCCTGCCCGGTCACAGGTTTTCACCAAAACATTTTTTTAACTAAGCGACACTGCATCAGCTATTATAAAATAGTCTGCGTTCAGGACGAAAATGTAAGATTAGGGGGCGCGCACCCATCGCATGATGTATGGCACCTTTCGAAAATCAAATTCTGTTGAATATTTTGCAAAAAGGCCTATTTTTTTTAAATGTATTTTATTTGGACAAGTAATAAAAAAAATAAAAATTAGTCAACAAAATGCTTTTTTTATATAAAACAATGTTTTTTTAGTTAAATGTGTAAATGTTACATATTTGAACTAGTAATATTATATATATTTTAATTTGATTAAAGGCCTATTTCACTTCTATATTTATAGATTAATATGTATAGAATTTATACATATGTAGAAACGCAATTTAGAATTGAAGCAAATGCCTCAAAATCTGAATTTTGTTAAAGAAATACGGGCAAACGAAACGCGCTTTTCTTTTGATTTAAATTATTTATTTATATATTTGATTTACAGTGCTAAACGCAGTTAATTGAAGAAAATAATTTACATTATTTATTTAACTTTTTTCTGGTCTTTTATGCCCGATGAGGGAGTTATTGCCTCGAAAATATTTAATGTTCGTTTATTACCGCCGCCTCCAACTCTTTCCCCTTTAAGTGATGTATGTGAAAAATCAAAATCATTTACCCTTAGCAATGGTTCTCCTGTTGGAGGAATCTACAGCGGACCTGGCGTTACCGGTAATACATTTGATCCGGCAAAAGCAGGTGTTGGAACTCATACCATTACTTATACGATCTATGTTGCTGGCGTTCCTTCTTCAGCCACAACAACTATAAAAGTAAATCCATTGCCTAAACCGGCTATAACAGGTGGCTTTGTAAATTGTGTGGATAGCGGAGGAAAGCAGGGTGGCTATCCTCCAATTGACGGATATACATGTAGCGTAAGTAGCAGTACTCCAGGCAATGGATCAAGTCATTCCGCAATTCCGTCCGTATGCGCGAATACTGATGAGACTTATACTACCCCTAATAATCCCGGAAGTACTTATACCTGGATCGTAGGAGGTGGTACTGTTACCAGTGGGTTGAATTCATCCTCTGCTATTGTTCATTGGGGTATACCCGGTTCAGGAACCATACAAATAGTTGAAACGAATTCATTTGGTTGTTCCGATACATCAGGAGTATGTGTCAATATTAAACCCACACCTACTGCCAATTTTTTAGGAACCACTTCCTGTCTTGGAATTGCTACACAGTTCACCGACATGTCTGTCGGTGCTGTAAGTTGGTTGTGGGATTTTGGTGATGGAACAACTTCCACGGAAAAGAACCCTAGTCATATTTATGGTTCATGCGGATCATTCACAGTTAAATTGACGGTGAAAGGTAAATGCGATTGTCCGGATGTCATTACTAAAACAGTTTCAGTTAATTGTTCACCCGGACCGAAAATCATCTGTCCGTCTACGGTTTGTGCTAATACATTAAATTCACCTTATTCAACGGATGCGGTTTGTACAACATACAACTGGTCGGTTACAGGCGGAACTATTACCGGCGGGCAAAATACTCCAAACATACTTGTTGACTGGGGAACTGGTCCTGTTGGAACAATTACACTAAGCACTGCCGGCTGTACGCCTGCTAACTGCACCACACCAACAACTGTTAATATTCCCATTCTGCCAACCAATCCTGTAATTACGGGTTATGCTACTCCATGTCAATGGACTACTTACTGGTATGGTCTTCCCGCTTTTCCGGGTGGAGTTTATACCTGGACTATTGTGCCGGCGGCGTCAGGACAGATCATGAGTGGACAGGGTAGCAATCAGGTTAGTGTTCAATGGAAGAATCCAACAAATCCAAATGCCCAGTTGGTTGTTACGGTTGGCAATCCTTTTATTGGATGTAAGAGTACAGCTACGTTGCCGGTTAAAATTCTTCCGCAGTTTTCGGCATACGGTAATAATCAGGTTTGCAGGAATTCAAATTCAACAGTTACCGCTAATCCGACTGGCAGTTATAACTGGACAACTACAGGAGGTACAATTTCCTCTGGCCAGGGAACCGCGGTGGTAACAATTAACTGGAATGTACCCGCCGGAACATACACTGTAACTGCGACACCATCAACTGCGGGTGTATATTGCAATTCCTCCTATACAACAACCATAACCGTTGTAGATACCCCTCCTGTGGATTCAATTTCCGGCGACAAATATATTTGTCCCGGCACAACACACGTATATACTGCATGGTCAACCGCAGCCGGTGTAACTTATAGCTGGACAGCCGTGAACGGAACACTTTCTTCCACAAGCGGAAACCCGGTAAGTGTAACCTGGGGAGCCGCTGGCCCATACTCAGTAAGTGTTACGCAGCAACCTTCTTATCCGGCTTGCGCATCTTCACCTGTTACAATAAGTGTAAAGGATATCAAAACAACTGCTCCGCCTATTACAGGTCTTCAGGTTGCCTGCGTGAATGGTACATATACTTATTCGCTTCCTGATTTACCCGGAGCAATATATAACTGGACGCTCAATCCTTCATCTGCCGGAAGCGTAATTTCAGGACAGGGCGGCAATATAGTGCAGATTCAGTATAATGCTTCGGGTAATGCGACCATTAATGTTGCTATCAGCTTATGTTCTACTCCGGTAAACGTAAGTCTTTCAGTTCTTGTGAACCCTGCTCCGTCGCCTGTGATAAATATCACCGGGAATCTGTGTCCCGGCTCCACCGTTACCCTCTCTTCTGCGGGTGTTTTCCCTGCTTATGAATGGAAAGACGGTACAATGACTGTTATAGGCACAACTTCTTCAATAAGTGTTCCGGTTCCGGCAACCGCTAAACCTTATGTTTTAACGGTTACCAATAGTAATGGCTGTCAGGGCAAAACGATTACGAGTCTTGTTGCAGCGCCGGAGCCTAAAGCCGATATTTCTACTCCGGACAAAAGAGACTATTGTACAGGTGATGTGATCAGTACAGCTCTGTATGCACAGGTTGGTCCCGGGTATACTTATCAGTGGTATTATAATGCAACTCCTGCCGGTACCGGAAATTCCCTTACTGCAACCACTACCGGTACGTATTACGTTGTTGTTACCAATGCCTCGGGATGTACTAAAACTTCTTCATCAATTGTTATAACTCAGGGTCCTTGCGGTGGAGGGCCTCCGGGATGTATTCCTCTTCCAATGTGTGGCATGCCCCCATGCGTACCTCCTCCTCCAGGTTGTGTACGTGTTGACTCAATAGCAATAGATTTTTTTGGAAATGGAAGTTCATGGTTAAAACCTAAGCCGCCAGGGGGGGAGGGGAAGTTTCCGGATATCGGAGCCTCTGTAATGTCTGTTCCCGGAAATGATCCCGGGGAAGGGGTAAAACCATTTGCCACAAAAATTTTCTGTACTAATTTGATAAACTATACCGATAACTCTCCGATCACAACTATTGCCTGGTATTGGGATTTTGGTGACGGGTCTTCTTCTACCCTACAAAACCCGCCACATACTTATGCGAAGGCTGGTTATTATTATGTGGTCTTTTGGGCGCAATTTACCAAGACAGCTTTTGGAAAAGCTTCAAAATCGATTGAAATACCTGTAGTTGGTGATTTTGAATCGCAGGTAAGTTGTGGTACTGCAACCTTTACCGATCTTTCAACACATACGCCAACTTCACCAATAACCGGCTGGAGTTGGAACTTTGGAGATGCCTCGACTTCCACTTCACAGAATCCTGTACATACTTATGCCGCACCCGGTACTTATAATGTTACACTTACTGTAACAGCCGGTGGTTGTACTTCCACTATCAATAAAAATGTGGTTGTATCACCGTTTCCTGTTGCACAGTTTTCTTTCCCAACAGCCTGTGCCGGCACACCAACTCCATTTACTGACGCATCTACTTCCGTAGGAACAACGATCTTGTTCTGGGATTGGGATTTTGGAGATGGAACAACATCTCAACTTCAGAATCCAACGCATACCTATATTGCCGGCGGAACTTATACCGTTAAACTGAAGGTTACAGATATTAATGGTTGTACTAACACAAAAACACAATCTGTAACGATCACCGCGCCGTCAGGCGCCGGAGTTATAGCTGCTTCAGGTCCTCTTACTTTCTGTGTGGGTCAATCAGTAACACTCACCGCTCCTGCGGCGACATCTTATTTATGGTCGAATGGTTCAACCATGCAATCAATTACTGTTAATCAGAGCGGGGATTATTCTGTCGCTACATTCAGTTCGGGAGGCTGCCAGGCAGCACCACCTCCGGTTACTGTTATTGTAAAGCCTCTTCCTGATGCTACATTGTCAAACACGGTCGGTACTATTTGCGCCGGTAGTTCGTTTTGCGCTAACGTTCCTTTTAAAACAGGTTTAACTTATCAGTGGTATAATGGTGGTGGTGCTATGGCCGGGAAAACATCCTCCTCCCTGTGTACATCTACTGCCGGCATATATTATATCAGGGTAACTGATGCTTCTTCCAGTTGCTCTGCATCATCTTCACCCGTTACAGTTTCCTCACTCCCTTCTCCTGCAACTCCCACTGTTACCGGGCCTGCTTCTTTTTGTCAGGGCAGTGCCGCAACAATAACTGCAAGTACAACCGGAGGAACTACTCCATATACATATTCATGGAATACCGGAGAAACAACGGCTTCTATTACAGTTAAGGGCGACGGGTATTTTTATTTTACGCTTACAGATAAAAATGGTTGTAAGGCATACGGAGGAAAGAGTCTTACTATAAACCCATTGCCGGACTTAAGTATATTCCCTGTCGGCTGTTATACAAGATGTGATGCCGATACTATATTCGGTCCTCCGGGATATGCCTCCTACCAGTGGCAGCGGAATGGGGCTAATATCGCAACCACTCAGGATATTATTGCGGCAACAAGCGGAAACTATAAGTTGATCGTTACTACTTCTTTGGGATGTAAAGACACATCAGGCGAGCTGAGTCTTACCATTGCTCCAAAGCCGGTTGCAAATGCCGGTCCCGATGTAACACTTTGTACAGGTACAACACAACTTAACGGCACAGGCGGCACCATTTATTTATGGAATCCCCCGACTTTCCTTAATAATGTAAACATAGCCAACCCTATATCCACTCCGGCTTCAACTATCGATTATGAATTGCTTGTTACAGACAAGAATGGTTGTAAAGATAAGGACAGCGTAAAAATCACTGTTAGCTGTGCTAACCCGGTGGTTGTTGCAACAGGTGCATCTGTGTGTCCAGGTTCATGTACAAATATTACGGCTGTCGGAAGCGCGGGAACACCTCCATATACTTATACCTGGAGCAGCGGTCAAACCGGCGCAGGTCCTCATAATTTTTGTCCGGCCGCTACGTCAATATACACAGTCATTATGTTTGACGTAACAGGAGCAAGTGATACAGATACGGTTGTGGTTATCGTTCACCCCATCATGACACTTACCCCGACTTCAAACAACGTTTTATGTACCAGTGCTAATAATGGATCAGCCGCAATAAATGTAGCTGGCGGCACTCCTGCATATACATATACCTGGTCGTCTTCAGGAGGCACTGCGGCTACAACACCAAATACATTGTCCCCCGGCAGTTATACTGTAACGGTAACTGACGGTAAGGGATGTTCCAAAACTTCCGTTGCAACAATAACCGAACCTCCGCCAATCACGGTCACTCCTTCTTCAACCCCGGCTAATTGCGGGGCGAGTGATGGTACGGTTTCTGTTTCAGCGGGTGGCGGTACCGGCATTTATACTTATTCCTGGTCACCGGGAGGTGCCACAGGTTCAACCGTTACAGGACTTTCTGCAGGTACTTATATAACTACTGTGACTGATGCCAATGGTTGCACAGCAACAACTTCCGCGCTTATTAATAACATGTCCGGTCCTACTGCAACAACCCAATTTACCAATGTTACCTGTTTTGGCGGCGCGGACGGTACCGCTCAGATTAATGCATCAGGAGGCACGGGTATATTTACATATAGTTGGCAGCCATCAGGCGGCACCGGCGTTTCTGCCAGCGGTCTTTCTGCGGGAACTTACACAGTTAGCGTAAATGATGGAGGGTGTGTAATTACTTCAACAGTTGTTATCACTCAGCCGCCGCAGATTAATGCGACGGCAACCGCTACAGATGCCACTTGCGGGGCAGCAAACGGCAGCGCTATGGTTACGGCAGGCGGAGGAACAGGTTCCCTGAATTATTCCTGGCAGCCAATTGGCGGCACCGGACTTACAGCAATCAATTTATCTGCCGGTTCATACACTGTGGTTGTAACAGATGCGAATGGTTGTTCGGTTACAACATCAGCACTTGTCAATAGCTCCAGTGGTCCAACGGTCACAATGCAATCAACAAATATTACCTGTTATGGTGCAGGTAATGGTACAGCACAGGCAAATGCTACAGGAGGTTCGGGTGTATTTACATACAGCTGGCAGCCTTCCGGGGGTACCGGTGCTTCTGTTGGTAATCTTTCCGCGGGTACGTATAGTGTTAGTGTAAATAGCGGAGGCTGTACTGTTACATCTACAGTTACGATAACAGAACCGCCTCAGATAAATGTGGCTGTTACAACAACTGATGCTGCCTGTGGTTCGGCAAACGGAAGTGCAACTGTTACAGCGAGCGGTGGAATAGGTACGTTAGCGTATTCCTGGCAGCCTTCCGGGGGGACAGGTATAACCGAAAGTAATCTGATCGCAGGATCCTATACGGTAGTTGTTACAGATGCTAATGCTTGTACTTCAACATCAATAGGAATTGTTAACAATACCGGCAGTTTAGCGGCCACCATACAATCATCAACAAATGCCACCTGTAATGGGTCTTCCGACGGAACTGCTTCTGTAATTCCTGCAGGGGGCACATCGCCGTATACATATAGTTGGTCAGTGGCAGGTGCTACCGCAAGTACTATTAATAATCTTTCGGCAGGCACATACACGGTTACAACCACAGACGCGAATAATTGCCAGGCTATTACAACAGTTACTATTACAGAACCGGCCAAGATCGTATTGACAACTACTGCGATTGACGCTGCATGTGGCAGTAATAATGGTTCAGTTTCGGTTTCGGCAACAGGAGGAGCCGGATCGTTAAATTATTCATGGACTCCGGGAGGTTCAACCGGCATAACGGTTAATGGGCTTTCAGCCGGTGGATATACTGTTTCAGTTACAGATGCGAATGGTTGCTCTTCAACAGCGACCGCACTTGTCGGAAATCTTAGCGGCCCAACGGCAACAACACAATTCACCAACGTAACATGTTTTGGTGGTACTGATGGTACAGCTCAGATCAATGCAACAGGAGGTACAGGTATATATACATACAGCTGGCAGCCTTCGGGTGGTACAGGCGCTTCCGCAATTGGCCTTTCAGCCGGAACTTATACAGTTAGTGTAAATGATGGAGGATGTAGTATTACCTCAACGATCACAATAACCGAACCGCCTCAAATAAATGTTTCTGTTGCTGCCACTGATGCCGCCTGCGGTGCGGCAAATGGAAGTGTTGTTGTTTCCGCGAGCGGCGGAATAGGTACACTTGCTTATAGCTGGCAGCCCAGCGGAGGAACGGGTGTTACAGAGATAAACCTGGCAGCAGGTTCATATACGGTTACTGTTACTGATGCCAATAACTGTACAGCAACATCAGTCGGCATTGTTAATAATGCAGGTGGTCTGACTGCGGCAATCCTGTCATCTGCAAATGTTACCTGTAACGGACTTACAAATGGCAACGCGGTTGTAAATCCATCGGGCGGTGCAACTCCTTTCACTTATAACTGGTCGGATGGCGGTACAGCAGCAACTGCCAATAACCTGTCGGCCGGAATATATTCAGTTACGGTTAGCGATGCGAATAATTGCGCGGCCATTACCACAATTACAATTACTGAACCTTCCAAGATCATTTTAGCGACAGCTACAGTTGATGCGAATTGCGGAAGTGCCAATGGTTCTGCAACGGTTTCGGTGACCGGCGGAATTACTGCATATACTTATTTATGGACACCTGGCGGAGCAGCAAGCCCAACGGCAAGCGGACTTTCGGCAGGCATCTATACGGTTTCGGTTACTGATGCGAATGGCTGTTCCGAAACATTGACCGCGCTTGTTAACAACCTCAGCGGACCTTCAATAACAACTCAATCAACTAATGTATCTTGTTTTGGAGGTAATGATGGTACCGCGCAGGTAAACGCTACAGGTGGTACAGGTACATACACATACAGCTGGCTTCCATCCGGAAGCACTTCTGCTTTTGTTAATGGCCTTATAGCCGGAACTTATACTATTAATGTAAGCGATGCAAGCGGATGTCTCATCGCTTCAACTGTGTCTATCACCGAACCTGTACAGATGACTATTTCTGTAGCAATCACCGACGCTTCCTGCGGAGCCGCAAATGGCAATGTTGTTGTTACCGCCAGTGGTTCAGGAACTTTATCCTATACTTGGGCGCCTGTGGGCGGTACAGGGGCCACAGCATCTTCACTTATTGCCGATACTTATACGGTGACAATTACAGATGCCAATGGTTGCTCTCAAACTACTGCGGCTACGGTTGGAAATACAGGTCCGATAGCTGTTGCTGCGGCAATGATAACAGGTATAAGTTGTAACGGGGGAAGTGACGGATCGGCCATAGCTACAATTGGCGGAGGAACTGCCCCTATCACTTATTCATGGTCACCTGTTGGAGGAACAGGTATTACAGCTGCAAATCTATCTGCAGGAAGTTATACTGTTAATGTGACCGATTCAAAAGGCTGCTCAGCGATCTCGATCGTTACTATTACAGAGCCTGGTCCGATGGCTTTAGTGGTACCTTCACCGACACCTGTTTGTATCGGACAGAGTGCTATTTTAACTGCTGTTGCAAGCGGAGGAACTGCAGCATATAACTATACCTGGATGCCGGGTTCCCTGCTTGGTTCAAACATAAGCGTGAGTCCTGCTACTACAACAAGTTATACTGTGAATGTAAGTGATGCAAACGGTTGCACTTCAGTCACCCAAACAGTTACTGTAAATGTCCGGCCTCCGCTTCAGGTTGATGCCGGTATTGACAAGAATATATGCATTGGTGATTCAACAACCCTTACAGCGATTGCCACCGGCGGTGATGGAAATTATACCTATACCTGGCAGCCAATGAATATCACCGGTGCCTCAATTAATGTAACTCCGCCGGTGGGAAGTACAACATATACCGTGGTTGTTTCTGACGGATGCGGTACACCTTCTGCAAATGATACCGTTACTGTTAAAGTAAATACAGCCCCTTCACCTGTTTTTGTTGCTGATACCACATCAGGTTGTGAACCTGTTTGTGTCAAGTTCACAAATACCACACCGGGTGGTACGAAGACCTGCTCATGGGATTTTGGCGATGGCGGAACTTCTTCAGATTGCTCTCCTGTTAATTGTTACAGGAAGGCCGGTTCTTATACTGTAAATTTAACTGTTTCAGATAGTGCGGGTTGTACTGCGTCTGTTTCCCAGACAAATTATATTACAGTTCATCCATTACCCGATGCCGCGTTTAAAGCAACGCCAACCCTGACGACCATTCTTGCACCAACTATAGTGTTTACCGATAAGAGTTCTACAGATGTGGTTAAATGGGATTGGAATTTCGGGGATGTATACAATTCTTCTTCTTCAAAACAAAACCCAACCTATACTTACAAAGATACCGGGAGATATGAGGTTCAATTGGTTGTTACTTCAGTATTTGGTTGTGTAGATACCGTTATTGATTATGTTAAAATAGAAGGTGACTATACATTCTATGTGCCGAATGCGTTTACTCCTAACGGTGATGGTAATAATGACGCCTTCTTCCCGAAGGGATTTATGATAAACCCAGAGTGTTACAAGATGATGATCTTCGATCGTTGGGGTAACCTGATATTCGAAACGGAAGATCTCAATGTCGGATGGGATGGAAGGGCCAATGGAGGCAAATTAGTTGCACAACAGGATGTTTACGTCTGGAAAATACAAACCTGCAACTTTAAAAAGGAGAGGAAGTTTTATGTAGGTCACGTAACCTTAGTTAAATAGGTTCCGTGTTCAAGGTTCAAAGTTCAGCTGCGAAAATATTATTCACAAACTTTTAGGGGTATAAGTGATTAGGCCAGGTATTTAAACCAATCTTTTGTTGCTTCCGCAATTGTATGAGGTTCCCATAGCGGGGCTTCACGCCAGTAATCAATATTATCAAGCATTATTTTTACTCCTTTTTCAAAGCTTACTTTAGGTTTCCATCCGAGCAGCTTTGATATTTTGGAAGTGTCGGCGAATGTACAATCCGGCTCGCCCGGACGTTTTGGGATATATGTTATTTCACCTCCAAGAAGCCCCACAAGTTTGTTAATACTGTAGGTGTTACCGCTGCCTACATTAAATACATGTCCGGATACATCATTGCGCTTAGCTGCTGTCACACAGGCATCAACTATGTCTGTAACAAAGGTAAAGTCACGTGTTTGTTCACCATCACCCACAACGGTGTAGGGTTTATTGTTCAATTTCTGAGCGAGGAAAACCCCGAATACTGCTCCATAAGTACCGGCGGTACGGGCACGGGGGCCATATACGTTAAAGAACCTCATACAAGTTATGTTCATTTTATAGATCTGTTTCCAATACAAACAATATTCTTCGCCAAGGTATTTGGTAACGGCATAAGGGTATTGGCAGCGTATTTCCGCTGTTTCAGAGGTAGGGAAGGTGTCGGGAATGCCAAAGCAGGAAGAGGAGGCTGAATAAATTATCCGCTTTACGTTATTTTTACGGCAGGCTTCAAGCACACAAATAGTTCCGTTTACATTGGAATTGTGATATTGCATCGGTCTTTCTATAGATGGAACTATATCCGCTAATGCGGCGAGATGAAATACCCAGTCAACTCCATTGAATAGTGATTCAATTTTTTCAAGATCTGTTATACTTGCAATATGTACACTCAGTTTTTTATTGTCTTTGTGATGTTCGAGGTTCCGGGCATTCCCCGAAGATAAATTGTCAATTACAATTACTTCATGACCATCCTGCAACAGGCGGTCAACAGTGTGACTTCCAATAAATCCGCATCCTCCGGTAACTAATACTTTCATCTTGTATATAATTTGTAAGTTCTTAATTGTCAGATGGAATACGCCATCTCGTATTATTCATTTCGGTTGGTCACGCCTTTTGGCGTGATGGCTATTTCATGTTTTTATTATTTATATTCTATTTCTATATGCTTTCCGCGGATAAGTCCGAAGGACTTAAATATGAATAACCTTGCGTGAAACGCATGGTTACAAAAGTAAAACGATACCTCAACCCTGATAAGGGTTGAATATTGCGATTATAAATACTTTTCATCAAATTCAATTCCTTGTTCAATTAACAGCTTTCTAAATTCATCCATAAAGGTAAATGTTTTGTGGTGCTCTTATTGGTTTTTTACATACTCTATCAACCTGTCTTTTTCTTTTATAGAATAAGTGAACGCACCATAGCCATCAGACCAACCATTAAAATCAGGAAACTTTCCTGAATTCTTCATCCAGATATTGCTGGCTATTTTAATATCTTTTATAAGGTCTGCTAACGCTACTGAAGGATGTAAATCGCAAACAATATGAATATGGTCGCTAACGCCATTGATCCTGTAAATAGTGCAATTTTTATTTTTTATAATGCCACTAATATATTTGTATAGTTCATCGCAATGTTCTTCAGTCAAAGCGTGTTTGTTCGATTTTGTTCTGAAGACTATCTGGTAGAATATTTGTCTATAACTACTCATCTGCAACTGTTAATTTATCTAAAAAGTTCAACTCCTGTCGGGGTTGGGGATCGTTTTTGTTTATTTACCACCGCTTGCATCGGTGGTTATTCGTATTAAACCCCTGTCGGGGTTTACCGATATTACATGTTTATTGAGTCTCGTTATTTTATCGAACGTTTTAGCTTAGCAAGTAAGCCACCTGATAAGGCGTCTGCATCTTCCGCAAGTTGTTTGATTTTTGCTTTTAACGGACGTGTTAATGATCTCATTACTTCCGGATCGGCCTTTCTCCAGATTTTAGGAATTCCATGCAGATCTTTATCCAGGATAATGTGAGGTTTAAATTCAAGCACAAATCCGTTGTTGTTTAAAAATGAATTAATGCTGAAGTTGCCTGCCGGTTTCCATGCTTCATAATGATCACGGATATATAACATTCCACCCGGTTTGAGTATTCGTTCAAATTCCACCAGCATGTGTTTTACTAATCGTGTATTAAGCTCCGGCAATACCTGCACGCACATCACCATGTCAACTGAATTATCTGGTATAAGATCACTGCGCCATGTCGGAACATGATAAATACCTTTTTTGTCCGATGAAAATTTAAATGAGCCCGGAGAATCTATGTAGTCGTAAACATTGGAGGTTAACTGATTGTAGTATAGATTTTGCAGTGTGTAGGAGTTAGGTATAGCATCCATGCCAATGTATGTGGCATCTTTTGTTTTTGATGTCCATAAATTAGCCTGGCGGCCATAACCTGCGCCAAAGTCGAGAATGGTTTTGATCTGATTGCGTTCCGGTACAGGATATAATTGCGGAATTAAAAGATCATGGGCGTTATTAAGCCCTACGTTATTGTGATAGGATGAGAAATCATAGTTTAAATTTAATCCGGAGAGGATCCGCCTGTCATTTTCAAGACTCTCCTCTGACAAAGGCTGAGTAAGTGTCTTGCTAAAATAACTTGCATAAACAGGGCTGAACCATCTCATCCACTTGGTAAGATCTTCGGGCCCGCCGTAACTGAAAAAGTCAGAAAGTTGTCCATCGGCATATTTTACATTCCTTTTTTTTCTCTTTAATTGATAATCCCATGCAACGAGCCAGCTTTTGATAAATGCTTTATCCTTTTCAAAGATCTCAAAAAATTGTTTGTCGAAGTTTGTTGCCATTATTTGCCTGCTGCTGATAGATTGGTTTTAGTTCCGGACCTTTTTGACGTGTAAAATTCAATGATCTTATTACAAACATAATTTACCTGTTCGTTTGTGAGCTCAGCAAAAACGGGCAGGCTTAATATGGTCTCAACCTGGTGGTCGGTGACAGGGAAATCACCTTTTTTATACCCAAGGCTTTTTGCCGCCTCCTGGAGATAGATCGGAATAGGGTAGTGGACCTTTGTTTCAATTTCGTTTTCGAGCAGAAACTTCTGCAATTCATTTCTGTAAGAGGTTTGAATGATGAAGGTGTGGTAAACCGCTTTTTCGTACGATTTATCACAGGGTACTACTATATCAAGTCCCTTAAATTTTTGCTGATAAATAGAGGCGATCTCCCTTCTTCGCTCGGTCCATTTATCCAATACATTCAACTTAACATTCAGTATAGCGGCCTGCAGGTTATCAAGACGGGAGTTGTAACTCCACAGTTCACATTCATCGCGGCTTTTTAATCCGTGATTACGTGCTTTAACAAGGTATTGATACACTTTATCATCATTGGTTGTGATCACACCTCCATCACCTGCTGCGCTCAGATTTTTCAAAGGGTGTAAGCTAAAGCAGCCCGTAATTCCAAAACCGCCAACCGGTTTACCTTTATATTCTGCGCTGACAGCTTGTGCGGCATCCTCAATAATATGCAAATTGTGCTTTTTTGCTATCTGAAGTAATTCGTCAATTGGCGCAGGCCTTCCGGTTAGGTGGACTGCAATAATGGCCTTTGTTTTTGAGGTTATTGCTTTTTCCACTTTCGCGGGATCAAGGTTAAAATCGTCGCGGACATCAGCAAAAACAGGCGTAGCGCCAATAAGGGCAATTGCTGAGGCTGAAGCTAAAAAAGAATTC
The DNA here is from genome assembly GCA_016183775.1 of Bacteroidota bacterium. Taxonomy (NCBI): domain Bacteria; kingdom Pseudomonadati; phylum Bacteroidota; species Bacteroidota bacterium. The sequence continues at coordinate 11,345 of JACPDY010000128.1, read as the reverse complement.
GGAGCAGTTATTACTTCGTCACCTTTACCAATTCCAAGTGCCAGCATAGAGAGGAACAACGCATCCGTGCCGTTGGCAACGCCTAAGGCGTATTTGGTTTGTGATAATTCCGCAAAACGTTTTTCAAAAATCCGGACTTCTTCACCTAAAATAAATTGGCCGTTCTCCAGTAGTTTTTCAATACGTTTAAGTATTTCCGTTTTTATTGGGGCGTGTTGCAGACCCAGGTTTATGTAAGGGACTTTCATGATCGAAGGGAACGCAGATTTTTATGATCGTTATGATCAGTTATGATTTTATATTCGTTGGTAAAGACTTTTCTTTTGAATTCTGTCTTTTTGCCAAAGTTAAGAAGCAGACCGACCTCAATATTAGTTGCTTTGAGGTAATTGGTTAATTGTGCTTCATGCTCTTCACATAAAGCTTCGGCGGCTTTTATTTCAATGATAACGCATTCATTTACGATTATATCGGCAAAATATTGTCCCACTTTTTTAGCGCTATAATAAACTTCAACAGGATATTGAGCTGAACATCGCAAACCATTATTCATTAGTTCGATCAGGAGAGCGTTTTCATAGACTTTTTCCAGAAACCCGTACCCTAATGTATTGTAAACATTATAGTAACATTTAATAATTGTATTAGTGATCTCTGAATACTTGTAGTTACTCATCTTAATTTATCATAATGATCATAAAAATCAGCGTTCTATTTTAATGTAACTCAATTTTCTGCATCAACTTAACATTAAAATACTTATCATCCGTTAATGAATTTGGAACCAAACCCTTATTGAACGCGGTTTTTAGATCCTTTACAGCATCTTCAATTGTATGTTTAGCTACAAAGCCTATGTCATTTTTAATTTTCGCGGATGAAATGTGATATGATCGCAGATCATTGGAAGGAGAAGTTACAATTTTAACCTGGTCGCCGATAACATTTTTTACCATGCCGGCGATCTCAGAAATGGTATGGTTTTCATAGCCTGCGTTCCAGATCTTATTCGCGATTTTTTCTTTTGGCAATTCCAATAGCATGCAGTAAAGATCAGTCATGTCCTCAATGTGTATATTGGGTCGCTTTTGAGAGCCGCCGAATACAGTTATCTCACCTTTATTGATCGCAAGATTGGTTAGAATATTTACTGACAGGTCAAGACGCAACCGTGAGCCGTACCCGCAAACGGTAGCCGGACGAATAGTAGTAGTAGTGAAATTGTCACTTTGATAGTTGCTTAGTATTTCCTCACATTGAGCCTTAAATTTTGAGTAATCAGTGAGTGGTTCAAGCGTCATTGTTTCATTTACATTGGGCTCCTCCTTAATGCCATAAACACTGGATGAAGAGGCGTAAATAAATCGTTGCACACCCGATTCCTTTGAAATTTTAACCAATGGTTCAAATGCATCCAGGTTAATGGACTTGCCAAGTGTTGGATTTAGTTCAAAGCTGGGATCATTTGAAATACAGGCCAGATGTATCACTGCATCCTGCCCGGGAAGTATTTTTTTTAATAGTTCCTGGTCGCGGATATCGCCTTTTACTGTTTTTAAATTTGGGTGTTTGGGAAGTACATCTTCGCCGTATATCATCAGGTCAAGTACGGTTACATTATATCCCTTTTTAAGGAGTTTAGGAACAAGCACTGAGCCTACATAGCCTGCACCTCCGGTGATAAATATATTTTTCATTCGTTCATATTTTCATTAATATAACTATTAATCGATTTGTCAATTTGCTTCTTTACGTCATCCCATGTGCTGCCATCAAGCATAATTGGCATTGTGCTGCCATTGCTTTCAGCTTTTGTATAGTGGCCTAACCTTTCGATTATTATCCGCTCATTCAAATAAGATTGAGTATACTTATGAAAATATAAGTCAATCATAGTGCTAAGTGAGTATTCCCTTAACAATGCGGCAATATCAGTATAGTCTTTTTTCTCATATCTTGCATCATGGGAAGAGCAAAATGTATTTAACTTCATTGGTATTATGTCTTTTTTATAAGCCATCCGGATATTATTCTCAATAAATGGTATGTGATTAAATGGTACATCCCAATCGTAAATATCTGTTTTAATTGTATTTATAAATAATGTAATACCATCGGTATTTGATCTGATAATATTTAAGTTGCCATTAAATTTTTTAGCGAGAGTGTTCGTTATCTGCTCGTAATTGTGTTTTTGATCGGAAAACAAATCAATATCTACAGACAATCTATGTCCTATTTGGAGGGCAAGTGCTGTTCCGCCAACTAAGCGATGGTCATGTAATAAATCCAACTCCATTAGTTTGACTAATGTTTGGTATAACTCTGCTGAAACAGCGGACTTCTGGAGCATTTGAAATCAGAATCTTTAAGCTGAAAAATAGCTTTCGCAAGATCTATGGCGTTATAGTGTAAATTGTTTTCTGTATTTACTAATATATCTTTAACAAAATCGGCTTTGTAGTATTTTAAAACTTCAATTACATCTTTCATAGTACCGTAATTAAATACCCGGGTGATAACAGATTGATATTGTTTATCAAAATTTATTTTTGAAAAATCAGTATCCCAAAAAGTTTCAGGTCTTATATTTGGTGTTGATTTCATGAAGCAAAGTTACGAAATATTGAGGGCTTTATCAATCAAACATTTGTTCAAACGTTTGATTGAACGTAATTTGGAGCTAATTCAGAATACTATCACCGGATCACAGTAACATTTCCCTTCAGGTTAATTTCGCTGTTTGACTGTATGCAGGTTGCCGTTAGGATATAAAAATAAGTGCCGGCAACCACCATTTCGCCGCGGTAAGTCCCATCCCATGTTTTACTCAGATCTGCAGTTTCAAAAACCTTGTTTCCCCAGCGGTCGAATATGGCCCAGTAAACATCTTTAAGGCCATTGCCCTGTGCCTTCAAAACATCATTCTTACCGTCGTTGTTTGGTGAAAAAACATTGGCAATGAATATATCCTTTTCATTTCCGTTGCAAAATGCTTTTATAAGTATGCTTACCATTGTTGTTGCCGTACAACCATTTGCATCGGTTATTGTCACTGTATATATTGTTGATGTGTCAGGTGTTGCGGTTGGGTTTGAACAATTTGTGCAGGATAAACCTTTGGCGGGAGTCCAGGTATAAGTGCCTCCTCCGCTTGCGATAATATTTACAGAAGCCCCGTGATCGATCAATGATGTTGCAGGAGATGCTGAAGCAGTTGGAGTTGGCATGACATGAACTGTAATTATGGCGGATGTTCCGTAACAGGTGCCGTTACCCGCAATTACAGTGTATGTTGTAGTAGCTGTTGGTGAAACTGTTATTGATGAAACGACAGAGCTTGTTGACGACCAGTTATAAATACTTCCGCCATTTGCGGTTAAAGTTCTGCTTTCACCCGGACATAATATGGTGTCGCCCGCTACTGTGGTATTGGGCACAGGTAATACCTGAACAGTAACTGAAAATGGCAGGCTGAAGCAGCTTCCATCATTAACAACAACGCTGTAGGTTGTTATTGTTGATGGGCTGACTGTAACAGACGATGAAGTGGAGCTTATTCCTCCATACCACTGGTAATTCCCGCCTCCGCTTGCGGTTAATGTAGTTGATTGCCCGCTGCATATTGTGGTGACGCCCGTAATGCCGGCAGTTGGGATAGGGGTAACGATCACAGTAACAGAAGCCGGAGAACTTGTACATGTTCCGTCATTTGTTGTAACATAATAAGTTGTTGATGTGGAAGGTGAAACTGTAATTGAAGAGGACGCAGAGCTAATCCCTCCGCTCCACTGATAACTTATTCCTCCTCCGGCAGTTAGTGTAGTAGATTGTCCCTGGCAGATCGTTGTATTGCCTGAAATACCGGCGATAGGCAATGGGGTCACCGTAACAGTTACAGAAGCTGGAGGGCTGCTGCAGCTTCCGTTATTCGCGGTAAGAAAATAGGTGGTGGATGAAGACGGAGAAACAATAATTGATGCAGAAGCAGAAGTGATGCCGCCGCTCCATTGGTAACTTGTTCCTCCGCCAGCGGTCAATGTAGTTGACTGTCCCTGGCAAACGGCAGTGTTTCCCGTAATAGTTGCGGTAGGAGGCATTAACACATTAACCGTAACAGCCGCGGGCAGACTGAAGCATCCGCCGCTGTTTACAGTAACACTATATGTTGTTGAGGAGGAAGGAGAAACCGTTACAGACGCTGATGTTGAACTGATACCTCCGCTCCATTGGTATGTACCGCCTCCACCGGCAGTTAATGTGGTTGATTGACCCTGGCAAATGCTGGTGTTCCCGGTTATGTTTGCTGTGGGTGCTGGTGTTACATTAACAGTAATTGTTTTAGTGGCACTCGTACATGAGCCATTATTGGTTGTTACTGTATATGTAGTGGTTGAGCCGGGCGAAACTACCAATACAGAGTCGCTCGATCCATTGCTCCAACTATATGTTTTACCTCCGCTTACGGTAAGTGTGGTTGATTGGCCCTGGCAAATAGTGGTGTTTCCGGTTATGTTTGCTGTGGGTGGTGAGACAATATTTACGGTTATAGTTTTAGTAGAACTTGTGCACGAGCCATTGCTTGTTGTTATGGTGTATGTGGTGCTTGATACCGGAGAAACAATTAATATGGAATCATTTGAGCCGTTGCTCCAGCTATATGTTTTGCCTCCACTTACGGATAAAGTTGCGCTTTGTCCTGAGCAAATAGTAACAGCATCAATTCCACTACATCCGGTTACCGAAATGTCATCAATTAAATAACCATATTGAACAAATGAACATCCGGGACAAGAATTTAATTTACTTGTAGCGGAATCTGTGAAAAAATTTCCAATGCCAAGATATTGATATGTGCTATCAGCAATAAATGATCCCAAAATTGTTATCCATTTTGTGTTATCGGTAATAATAGAATTTGAATAAACTGGAGAAATGTTATTAATAAGCAAATTAGAATTTGAAGAGAATTTTACTCCTAAATTATTACTGGCATTTTGACAATTGTCTGCGTGAGAAGCTCTCAGTGAAACGTAATATGTATTTCCCTTTATTAAAGGTGCAATAAGTTTGGTGTAAATATTTTCTCTGTAATCTTTTTGAACAGAAGGAGCCAAGGTAACTTGTGCCATATATGCCTGACCGGATGAAGCTACCTGATAGCCCCAGGTACTTGTAGGAACCTGAAAAAGTGAGGATGGAGAACAGGTATTTAAATATTCGGTATGATATGTTGGATTGTTATTATTTGAGGATTTAAGCCAGTCTTTTGCAAAGTCAGCTTGGTTATAATCGAAAGGACATTGAGTATATTGCTCAAAACTTGGATTAGAAACAAGGTTTTGAGCTACACAGTTTATATTAACTGTTGGAGCAGGTGTTACGTTTACAGTTATGGTTTTCGGAGTACTGGTACAAATACTATTACTTGTACTTACAGTATAAGTGGTTGTTGATGATGGTGAAATAATTAACACGGAATCAATCGAGCCATCACTCCAGCTGTATGTTTTTCCTCCGCTTACGCTTAACGTAGTTGATTGCCCTTGACATATAAGTGTATTGCCGGTAATATTGATTGTTGGCGAAGGCTTAACGGTTATTGTTATAGTTTTAGGAAGACTGGTACATAAACTATTACTTGAAGTAACGGTGTATGTTGTTGTGGAAGTAGGAGAAACGATCAGTACTGAATCAGTTGCACCCGTATTCCAATTATAGATTTTTCCACCTGTTGCAGTTAAAGTAACGCTTTCTCCGGAACAAATAGAAGTTGTAGAACTGTTTAGGGTTACTGATGCGTTGCATGCAACCACGGAAACATCGTCAATGAAGTAACCATATTGAATAAACTGACATGAACCACATGCAACTGATGAGCTTGTCGCTGAATCAGTGAAAAAATTTCCAATTGCGATATATTGGTATGCACTATCTGCAATAAATGACCCTGAAATAGTGGTCCATTTTGTTGTATCAGTAATGATCGTGCCAGAATAAACCTGAGAACGATTGCTTAGAGGGAAACTACTATTGACAGATAATTGAACTCCCAGATTATTACTTGCATGTTGGGTATTGTCTGTTCTGGAAACTTTCATTGAAACATAATAAGTGGATCCAATTGTCAATGGAGATGTCAGTTTTGTGTAAATATTTTCTCTGTAATCTTTTTGGACTGTGGGAGCCATTGTTACTTGTGCCATATAAGCTTGTCCACTTGCTGCAACCTGGTAACCCCATGTGTTTGTCGGAACTTTAAATAAATTTGAAGGAGAACAGGCATTTAAATATTCCGTATGATAAGAAGGATTGTTTTTAGTAGATGATTTAAACCACCCTTTTGCCGAGTCGACTTGATTATACCAATCGGGGCAACTATAGTAAGTTTCAAAGTCACCATTTGAAACAAGATTTTGAGTGTAGCATAAATTTGAAATAAAGAACACGCAAAGTGCACTTGTGGATTTCAATAGCTTTTTCATTGACCCAAAGTTAAACATTTTCAATGCTGGTTTATGTTTTAAAACACGTTTGTATGTTAAAGTAAAATGGTCTATATTCGTTTAAGTAGAAATAAATTAATTATAAAAAAACCTGTAAAATGAAAAAGATATTAGTTTTATTTTCAATTGGGATTATTGTGTCAACTTTCTTTAGTTGTACAAAAACAGGCCCTGCCGGTCCTGCTGGAGCTACTGGGCCAACAGGAGCGAGTACAATTATTGCTATTGATACTTTCTCTGTCCCTATAGCTTCCTGGAATCAGTGGCAGACAAATTATTATAAATTTGTTCATACAAATTCTAAAATTACTCAACATGTAGTAGATGCCGGTAGTGTCAGCGTATTTGTCGCTAATCAGGCTCTTTATCCCGGTGTTTGGTATGCTATGCCATTTACTGTAGCCGGTACTGGGCAAGCTGGCCAACGTTTTACATATAGCCTTAACACCATAACTTTATTGAATGAAAACTACACTTCAGGCATTCCTTGCGTATATCAGTTCAAGGTTGTAATTTACAATTGATCAAAGCATTAAAATTATTTTTAATTAATTTCCAGCAGATTTTGTATTTGGAAAAGTATTGTGGTGATAAATTTTTGTCATAGTACTTTTCCGATTTCTTTTGCAGGCACGCCAACAACTTTTGTAAATGGGTTTACCGGACTAATAACGACCGTGCCAGCTCCTGTAACAGCTGCCTCTCCAACAACCCCATCAGGTATTAGGATAGTTCCCGTTCCAAGAAAAGCATCCTTGCCTATTTTAACTCTGCCAGCAGTATGTACTCCTGGTCCTAAATTTGCTCCGTCTTCAATAACATTGTCATGATCAATCGTTACTCCTGTATGAATATTTACGCAATTTCCGATTTTTGTTCCGGTTATAACGATCGAGCCTTGTCCAATGTAGTTGCCTTTTCCGATTACTACATCAGAATCCAAATGTACAGTCGGATGAATAGCATTTATTAATTCCAAACCCATAGTCTCTAGTTTTTTGCTTAGAGATCTTCTTTGTGAGTTATTTCCGATTGCAACTATTCCTCCTTTTATTTTATGTTTTTTAATAAGTTTTGGCAAATCAATTAAAGTACCAATTACCTTGATATTTCGTATTGAAGTACCGGTTTTTGAAATATCATCATCAATAAAGCCAACAACAGTATGCTTCTTTTGAGCATTAATAATTTCTAAAACGACTTTAGCATGTCCATCGGCCCGGGCGCCAACAATGATCACTTTCATAGAGGGGAACTATTTTATAAATTTAAGAAATTAAGTTTAATAGAAGCTTTGATAAAAGGATATAATACGGGTAACATTTTTTTTAATTGATAGTCGCGTTTTTGCATAGTTGAGGTTTATTACTAATTTGTTGTAGCTCGTCTTGCGTAATATGTTTTTTAAATCAGGTAAAGCATCCTTCTGAATTATACATCCTATTTGATACCTATTAACCAACCAACTCTGATAGTCAAGGTCACCTGATACAATAAGTGGTATACCGGCTTCGATATAGTTGAATAATTTCAGTGTTGTTGCATATTTTAGTTTATCCAAAGATTGTTCTGATAATTCTTTGAAAAAGGGTAAAATTCCAAAATGATATTTAGATAATTCTTTAGCAAGTACTTCCTGCCCTAATGGGTTATGAAAATGAAAATAAGAATTACCCTTAGCAATCTTTTCATACTCTTCATAGTCGGCTTTAATGTTGGATGGGCTAGGGTAAATATGAAAATGTATTTTTTGTTCGCTTAGTGTTTTAATTAAATTGTGGAACTGTATATTTCCATATTGTTTGGGATTCCGGTGTGAGCCTGCAACCCCGCCGGCATACACCAAATGCATATTGTCGGGATCCAATATTTTATTGTTTTGCTGAAAAACATCATCGTCGCAATAAAGCGGGAAAAATAATGTTTTTGGTTTCTGTTTTGTTTTAAACAATCCGTAAGCGGCATTGGGCTCAAGGCTATGGGCAACAATACCATCAGCCTTTTCAAGACATTCTTTTTCGTGGGGCAATTCTTTTTTAAGCCAGTTCAATGTGGGGTTTAATCCGTAATAAATGGAGTATACATCCTGCATGTCGTGCACATAAGGGCACTTAGCCATTTTGCGGGCAATATCAGGGAAAAAACTTTTAGGCGCGAAACCATGGATAATATAAATGGAAGGCAGTTGCCTTATAATTCGCCTCAAGTGCCACTCATTCCTGAACAGGATGGTTTGATCGAATGAATCGTTCGAGAATTTTTCTACGTATCCTGATCTGTGGCAGAGCAACAATGCAACAAAAGAAGAATCAGCTCTTTTAAGCCATTTGGCCATTCGGGGTATACGTGGTGCGAGGAATTCGCCGACAAATACTACCAATTTCTTATCCTTTAAATGGATCCCGGAAATATTTACCGCCGGTATTCTTAGACGATAAAAAATAAAGTCAAATATTGCTGTAAACCGGAGGTAAAATAGGCGCCAGGCTTTAATAGCAATGATCCTTAGTTTAGTGGAATTCATTTTGGTTTAACAAAAGTAGTAAATAAGAGCCTCCCCATGTCCGCTGCCTTCCTGAATAGAACGCTGATTTTTATGATAATTATGATTTGTTATGATGGCATAATTAAATCATATTTTTATCATAAGGATCATAACAATCTGCGTTCCATTACCGCGAATACGGGTGAAGCGTAATAAAATCCACACCCTGCGTTAATTACTTGTTTTGTAATTCATATTGTTTAACAAAAGTAGTAAATAAGAGCCTCCCCTTGTCAGTTGCTTTTCCGAATAGAACGCTGATTTTTATGATGGTTATGATTTGTTATGATGGCACAAATAAATCATATTTTTATCATAAGGATCATAACAATCTGCGTTCCATTACCCAGGATAACGGGTGAGGCGTAATAAAATCCACACCCCTGCGTTAATTACTTGTTTTGTAAACCTGATTTAGAACTTGTTTTTTGCTGACTTTTATGTTATGAAGCCTTTCGCACGGTTTCGTTAAACTCAACCGGACCCGGGACGCACGTTCTCAAACTGAGTTTATCGAAGTGCGTGCTGCCAAGGGTGGTCAATTTAATCATTATGGGCATAGTTAAACGCGACGGACTTAAATTAACCATCGTATCATACATCGGTATTGTGTTGGGTTATGTTAATAAGGCACTCCTGTTTCCCAATTTTTTAAGGCCTGAAGAAGTCGGACTGGCCAACATCATTGTTAACATAGCAGTTATTTATGCACAGTTTTCAGCGCTTGGAATGGTGGGTATTGTGTTGAAGTTTTTTCCTTATTTCAATGATAAGCCAAACCGGCATCATGGTTTCCTGTTCTGGAGCAAGTTGGTTATTACTCTTGGTTTTACAATTGTAACGCTGCTGTTTGTCCTTTTCCGGCCATGGGTAGTTGAACATTATTCCGAAAATTCAAAACTACTTGTGGATTATTATTATTACATCATTCCATTGGGTTTGTCCACACTCTTGTTCCAGCTATACGATTCTTATTTGCGATCTCTGTTTAAAACGGTGGTCCCTTCATTCCTAAACGAAGTGGTGTTGCGCCTTATGGTCACTTTAAGTATAACGCTGTATGCTGTTAACTGGGTTAGTTTCCATGAGTTTGTAGTGATCTATGTTGTTCTGAACTGCTCTATTGGCCTTATAATTATGGTTTACGCGGCTTTTTTGGGACAACTTTCTTTGAAACCTGTTTTCTCCAAAAAAGTAAAACGTTTTTCAAAATACATGATCCTGTTCGGTATGGCATCGATACTCAGCTCGGCGGGAAATGTATTTATTGCCAATGTGGATGTGCTTATGATTGCCCGCTATATTGATCTTGGCGCAACCGGCATTTACACAACAGTTTTTTTTATTTCAACAGTAATGCTCATCCCTTTCAGATCTATTTTAAAGATAACCAGTCCGCTTGTGGCCAAACATTGGAAAGACAATGATATGATAGGGATGCGGGTCTTGTATAAGCAGGTAACATTGATATGCCTGGCCACAGGAACCTTCCTGTTTATTGGTTTGTGGGTAAACATCGACAATATTTTTTATTTCATGCCAAAGGAATATGCCAGTGCGAAATATGTTTTCCTTTTCGTCAGCCTCGGGCGCCTGTTCGATATGGCAACAGGGCTAAATGGAGTGATAACGATCACCTCAAAAAAATATATGTACGACCTGTTCTTTACGGTATTTTTAATTGTATTTATTGTAGGCTCAAATTATATTTTTATTAAAACATTGGGAATGGGAATGAATGGAGCCGCGATCGCCACAATGATCACACTTGTTTTGTATAATGTGTTACGATTGATTTTTGTACAGGTAAATTTTAAAATACACCCGTTTGATATCCGGCTGCTTTGGATATTGCTGATCGGTGGCATCAGCCTTGGTATAAACCTGCTTGTCCCGTATTTGAATAATGTTTTTTTAGATGTGGCAGTACGTTCGGCTGTTTCATGCGGAATTTTCCTGGGAAATATTTATTATTTCAAAATTGTTCCCGATATCAATTCCTACATTGATGGAGCGCTCGATCTTGTTTTTAAAAGGAGTAAATAGAATGGTGATTATTATAGTTTTATGGTCAAAGAATCAAATCTACTTTATAATGGATGTTTTATTATATTCGCTCTCGAATAATATTATTCAAACTTTATAAAAATTGCAACCATGAAATGGTCATGAGCTAGAATGAAGCACACCAACCGAGGATGAATATTTAACTTCGTGCAAAACATGAAACGTAATGCAAGAAATAAAATTCAAACAGGTTGTAACAACCGGTTGCGGTATAGATGTCCATAAGG
>JACPDY010000127.1 GCA_016183775.1 Bacteroidota bacterium | reverse complement strand
ATTCAGCCAATGATAAGCGCTTTGTGATCGCATTTATAGTTGATATATCGGAGCGCAAAAAAGCTGAAGAGAAGGTAAAGAATTATTCAGTTGAGTTGACCAAACAGGTAGAGGACAGGACCCTGATTTTGCAGGAAGCTGTGCATGAACTGGAAAGAACAAAAGAGGAGTTGAATGACGCCCTGGCAAAAGAAAAGGAACTGAATGACATGAAGTCGAGATTTGTGTCAATGGCTTCACATGAATTCCGGACACCTTTAGCAACTATACTTTCATCCTTATCCCTTGTAAGCAAATATCATGGACCGGAAAATGAAGAAAAGCGTAATAAACATATCACCCGTATAAAATCGGCTATAAATAATATGACCGATATATTGAATGACTTCCTGTCGTTGAGTAAACTGGAAGAAGGAAAAATAGCCTGCGATCCCGAAAAATTTGATCTCAAAGCATTTGCAGAAGAAGTGGTTCAGGAAATGTCATCAGTTAAAAAGAACGGTCAGACAATCGAGTACAAACATACCGGCAAAGAAACGATTGTGAACCTGGATAAAAAGCTGATTAAAAATATTTTTTTCAATCTCATTTCAAACGCGATCAAATTTTCGGATGAGGACAAACAGATTGATGTTCAGACCCTTATTGATAATAAGGGTGCAAGCATAGTTGTCCACGATAGGGGAATCGGTATATCTGAGGAAGATAAGGAACATTTATTTGAACGCTTTTTCCGGGGCCAGAATGCTTTTAATATACAGGGAACCGGGCTTGGGTTAAATATTATTTTAAAATATATTGAATTAATGAACGGTGAGATAAGTGTTGAAAGTAAATTGAATGAGGGGACTACATTTACAAGTCGTATCAATAAAAACCAATAAATAAAATGAAGAAAATCCTTTTAATTGAAGACAACAATTATATGCGTGAAAACACAGCCGAGATACTTGAGTTGGCCAATTACAATGTTTTAACAGCCAAGAACGGCAAGATTGGCGTTGAGCTTGCGCAAAAAGAGCTCCCTGATCTTATCATCTGCGATATTATGATGCCTGTGCTTGACGGTTACGGAGTGCTTCACATGCTGAGTAAAAACAATGAAACAGCCAGTATTCCGTTTATTTTCCTAACTGCTAAAACCGAACGGAGTGATCTGCGTAAAGGAATGGAAATGGGTGCGGATGATTATGTGACGAAACCCTTTGATGATATAGAACTGCTTCGCGCGGTGGAGAGTCGCCTGAAGAAGACAGATCTGCTTAAAACAGAGTATTCAAAAGGAGTGCAGGGCGTTTATGATTTCCTGGATGAGATCAAGAATATTGACGATCTTAAAAAAATAGGCGATGGCAGAAAGACCTTTAAATACAAAAAGAAAGATGTAATATACAGTGAGAGTGGCTACCCCAGCGGTATTTACCTGATAGTTAAAGGAAAGGTAAAGACCTATAAGACCAATGAGGATGGTAAGGAGTATATTACTTCGTTATTCAAAGAAGGTGATTTTTTCAGTTACTCTGATCTCCTGGAAAATACTACGTATACCGAATCAGCCGCTGCTTTGGAAGATACCGAAGTGAATATTATACCTAAAGAGGATTTCTTCACGCTAATTTATAAGAATTCTGAGGTCGCCAAACGTTTTATCAAACTGCTGGCTAACAATTTGATAGAAAAAGAGAACCAATTACTTAAGTTAGCTTATAACTCGGTAAGAAAAAGAGTGGCTGAAGCATTGGTGCAGCTTCAAAAACGTTATACTTCGGCTGATGCAGCGGAAAAATTCCAGATGGCTATATCACGTGAAGATGTAGCGAACATGGCCGGCACATCTACCGAAACGGCTATACGAAGCTTATCTGATTTTAAGGAAGAGAAACTGATCGAGATTAAGGGAAGTACAATTACTTTGTTGAATCTTGCGAAGCTTGAAAATATGAAGAACTGATCCTCGGTAAACGGTAAGCCTCCATTTACTGTCATTCTGACTCACTCAGATAAAAGCAATTCATTGGCTCTCGCAAGGGCATTATCAATATTGGTAAGTACGTTTTCCTTGCCGATCAGACCCAGAAGCCCTGATTTCTCAAACTCTTTATAAACCTCATGTTGAATTCCCGATATCACAAGTCGCGTCCCTTGTTTTTTTGCTGCTTTGTAAACTTCCTCTAACGCATGAAGACCGGTGGCATCAATTACAGGCACTGCCCGCATACGTATAATGAGCACCTGTGCCTTATCTTTTAAAACCCGCATGGATTCTTTGAATTTGTATGCAGCTCCGAAAAAGAATGGGCCGTTTATTTCAAAGACCTCTATTCCTTTAGCTACAGTATATTTCTGGATCGCCTGAGGATCATCTTTTTCAGCCTCATCATTTATTTCCTGAGTGATAATGTTTACGTTACTTATTTGTGTCATCCTTCGCATGAATAAAAAAGCGGCCAATACCATACCTATCTCAATAGCAATGGTCAGGTCAACAAGAACGGTGAGTAAAAAAGTTGAAAGTAGTACGGCTACATCACTTTTTGGACCTTTCAACAAACTAACAAATGATTTCCATTCACTCATGTTGTAGGCAACTACAACCAGTATCCCGGCCAGCGATGCGAGCGGGATAAGTCCGGCGAATTTTCCAAAGAACAACATGATAAGTAATAATGTGATCGAATGTATGATCCCGGCAACAGGAGTGCGTCCGCCGTTTTTAATGTTTGTTACCGTGCGGGCAATGGCGCCGGTAGCAGGAACGCCGCCGAATAAGGCAGAAAATATATTTGCCCCGCCCTGTGCAATAAGCTCCATATTTGACCGGTGATTGCCACCCATCATACCGTCCGCGACTACGGCCGAAAGCAAGGATTCAATACCCCCGAGCAAAGCAATGGTAAAAGCCGGCTGGATCAGGTTTTTAATGGTTTGAACATCGAGATCGGGAAGGAGGGGAGCAGGCAGGGTTGAGGGGATCGCTCCGAATTTACTGCCAATGGTTTCAACGTCAAGATGAAAAAAATATACTGCGGCTGTAGCGCCGATGATCGCAATCAATGATACCGGAACCTGAGAATTGAACCTGGGAACAATAAATAACAGTAAAGTGGTTCCCGCTGCTATAATGATAGCCGACAGATTCACTGTACTGAAATGCTGAACGTAATCCGTCCATTTGTCAATAAAATCAGCCGGTACAGCACCCATGTTCAACCCGAAAAAATCTTTCATCTGTGATGAAAAAATGATCAGCGCAATTCCACTTGTAAAGCCAACGATCAACGGGTGAGGTACAAATTTGATGACGGAACCCAATTTGGCTACTCCCATAATGATCAGCATAATCCCGGCTAAAAAAGTAGCTATGATAAGTCCGTTAACTCCGTATTGCTGAACAATCCCGTAAACAATAACAATAAAGGCGCCTGTCGGGCCCCCAATCTGAACCTTGCTGCCTCCGAAAGCGGAAATAATAAAGCCGGCAATGATTGCGGTAAACAAACCTTTTTCGGGCGAAACACCCGAAGCAATGGCAAATGCGATAGCAAGGGGTAATGCGACAATCCCGACAATGATCCCGGCAACAAGATCTTTTTGGAATTGTTCTTTTGAATAATCTTTAAGAGTAGTGAATAATTTTGGTATCAGCATACTATGCATTTCTTACCCAAAAGTAAGAAGAACACTTATAATAGGGGAGAGTACGGACGATGTAATATTAACTTCCGGCTGTTCATTACAGATTCCATCTGACTTCCTGAATCATCCCGGCTGTGCAGCAATCAGGATCCAATCATTTTAATCATAGTCAATTTCATTCGGATTATTTTCATACTTCAGATTACTTAACGCTTCACCTTCGGTATTTTGTTTTTGAAGGGTCCAGGCATCTGTAGAGGTTGTCTCCAGCCAGCTTTTTCCCGATTTCCGGAATATCTGTAATGACAGGCCATAAATATCCTGAAAGTGTTGTTCAAGATCGCCAACTGTCATTTGAGGTACGATAGTAATATTTCCCTTTTTATGGATAGTCCGGCATTCACCGATGGTTTTGGAGTTGCTCTTCATTAATTTTTTTGCCGAGCCTCCGCCTTTGGTATGTGGCTTCGAAAAAAATTCAAGTTTAAGATACGGAAACATTGTGTTAAATTCCTTTTGAATCGCACTGATCTTCCTGCTGTCACTTATCTTAATTTTCATAGTTCAGATATTTTAGTTTTTCCGTTATATATTACTCGTGAATTATTAATAATGGTATATGGGTGTGAAAAGCCATCTTACGGGTATTGCTTCCATTGAACAACAGGTCAAAAAAGCCATGTTTGCGTTTCATCATCACCAAAAGATCCGCGTCATGGTCTTTAAGATAATTATGAATTCCGTGTATAGTATCAGTGTCGCTGAATTTCACCATTTTGTGCGACACTTCCGAAAGTAAAGTGTTTGCTTGTTTTTCCGCTAAAGCCTCTTCAGGACTCATTTCCTCATATTCTTGTTTTATATTCAGAGCTGTTATTCTTGAGTTAAAGCATCTGGCTAATTCAACAACGATATTAATGTTGTTTGTGTTTTCAATTTCTTTAAAGTCGAATGCGAAAACAATATTACCAAGTTTACCCGGACCGGCTTCAGGTGGAACAATCAGTACAGGCACTTCTGATTTTTTAGAAACAGCAGTCGCGGTACTTCCCAGCAATTGGTCAAGCTTTCCCGATCCGCTTATACCCATTACAATGAGATCGGTCGGATTATTCTGACTATATTCTACTATTTCCTCTGTTGTAAATCCCACTTTGGATACAGTATTTATTTTTACACCCGGATATTTCTTTTCTAACTCACTTTTCTTTGCTTTGAGCGTATCCTTACTATCCTTTTCCAGTTCATCGAAAGTAATGGTTATTACAGGAGCATCACCCGCGATAACCGGTACGTGAAAGCAATGGAATAAAGTAATGTCCGTATTGGACTTTGCCGCAAGCGCAGCGGCATACTCAACTGCATTATTAGCTGTATCCGAAAAATCGGTTGGTGCTAAGATATTTTTCATTTTTATTTATTTTATAACGATTTCGCTTTTTGTATAAATTCCAGTATTCCTATCAGGTAATCAACAGATATAACATCCCAATTAGCGGGCATAACAAGTAATGCTATCAGTAATATTAAACGGGGAAATACAAATTGAATATCCCACATTGGCTTGATTATACTAAACGCTATACATACCATCAGGAGATCGATCCCGAGTAAGTAAAGTGCAATTGACTTGAATAAACCAATGATGAGCATAAACCCGCATATAAGTTCAATGTACGAAGTATATACTCCCGCCCATGTAATCATCCACGCTGGAAGTTTGTGATCTTCCAGCGGTTGTTCAAACGCGTGTATCACGCTATGAACTTTTATATGAAAGACTTTATCGAACCCCTGTGCGAAGAACAACACGCCCAAAAACACCCTGACTATAAAACTTGCCGCCATATAATTATAAAACATCATTTTCTATTTAAACATTATTGACAAATGTAGAACATACTCATATTCAAATTAATGAGTATGCTCATTGTAAGATATGATTAATATCAGCCCGAAAGAAAAGTACATATAATTAGGGTATCAGGGCTGCCATTTCTTCTATGTAATAGGTATTATATCCTAAGTAAAATACCTAAATTAAATTCTCATTTTCAGGTATTTATACGTATTTTTTTTGTTGAAAATTTGTTTAAAATTGTTTCTGTTAAAAGGTGGCTCAATATTCGTTACGTAAAATTTGCTTGAATATTTTTGAAAAGATATTAACAGGTTGATAAATCCGACCTATCGCATAAGCATTTTTCTTTTTTGAAACTAATAAAAACTGCCTGTCAATGGAAAACATAAAAATTTTGTTTCTTGAAGACAATGCGTTTGATTTGGAGCTTATAAAACGCGAGTTGCAGAAGGCGAATATTTCATTTACTTCCAGGTTATCAGCTACCAGAGAAGAATTTATAGATTCTCTCTCCTCTTTTTTGCCCGATATAATTTTATCAGATCATTCATTACCGCAGTTCGATTCCCTTTCGGCACTCAGAATAGTCAAAGAAAATTATCCTCACATACCATTTGTTCTGGTTACAGGATCTGTGTCTGAAGAGTTCGCTGTAAAATGCATTAAAGAAGGAGCGGAGGATTATATTTTAAAAAGAAATCTGATGCGCTTGCCTTCACTTATAGAAAATGTGATGAACAGAACATATTTGAAGAAGGAAAACGATGTCATAAAAAATCTGAATGAGGAACTTAAAAAAAGGCAGCAGGTTATTTCTCAAAAGAACAAGGATATTACCGATAGCATAGAATATGCCAGGCAGATACAGAATTCAATTTTGCCTGAGAAGCGGCTCTTTTTAAAAATGTTTCCCGAAGCATTCATATTATACAGGCCAAAAGATATTGTGAGCGGCGACTTTTACTGGTTTACCGAGTACAACGACAAGTATCTTGTTGCCATTGGTGATTGCACCGGTCATGGTGTTCCCGGGGCAATGCTTTCAATGATCGGTTATCATATGCTAAATAATATCATTCATTTGAGGAACATAACCCGACCCCAGTTAGTTTTGGAAGAGCTTAATAAGGGAATTTGTGAAGTGTTTAAGCAAGGTAAAAGTGATAACTCTCTCAGCGATGGCATGGATATATCTTTTTGTTCAATTGATAATAAGCACAATACTTTAGAATACGCCGGTGCCAGGCGTCCGATCTATATTATGGGCAAAAATGGATTCATGCAAATAAAGGGATGTCCTTTTTCTATCGGCGGAATGCAAAGTGAAAAGCTCAGGTATAAAAACAACATCGTAAAACTAGATCATGGTGATAAAATTTACATGTTTACTGATGGCTATACCGATCAATTTGGCGGGAGGAATAATAAAAAAATGAAAGCAAGGAGATTCCGGGAAATATTAAAGGAGATCAGCACATCTAAAATGTCGGCCCAAAGACGTATACTAAACGATTACATCAATGAATGGAAGAACGGATTCGACCAAACGGATGATATTTTAGTTGTTGGTATCGAAATTCAGCAGACAGCCATTCAATCGGGAAAGCATACTGTTATTAATGAAAAAAAATGGGAAGCAATAAATAAGTATTCCGTTATACAAACACTATGAACAGAACTCTTTATATTTTGAAGTTCCTCTTTTAAAATTCCATAATTATATTCGCTCAGCGGATTCAAACTTTGTTTTAAAGTACTGCATTTCATTTATCTGTAACTTATTTTAAGCAGGCTCGTTTCAGCCTTAAAAAGTTTAATGCATCATGTTCTTGCTTCAGGTAAATTCAAAAGGGTATTTTCCAGGGATTAAAAACTTCCTCCCTCCGGTTCCTCCCTCCAAAAATTAAAATTAGACCGAACATGAAAAAATCCCTATTTTTACGCTGAATCACCCCGCCCGGGTGGCGAAATTGGTAGACGCGCAGGTCTCAGAAGCCTGTTCCGTAAGGTGTAGGAGTTCGAGTCTCCTCTCGGGCACGTGGTCTTAAAACCCTCAATTGATGAGGGTTTTAAAATTTATGGGGGTTACTCGGATCAAGCGGGAATGTTGGGGATTTTATTTAACTACCTAAATAAGTTAATAAATATTATAGAGTTTATGGATACTACCTCTCTGCTGTCAATTTACAGGTGTTTTGCGTTTTGACTAAATTTGGATTATGTCAATAGTTCCATTGAAAAGCATAAGAATTTTGGTTGGCTTACTAGTTTTTGGTGTGTTTTACAATTTACCTGCAAGTGCCATTGTATCACACAACGATTCAACCTGTCATAATAAAAATTGCCATCAATGGCATATAACCAAAACCTTTTATGAAGATGGTAAGATCAAATCGATCAAACGAGGGAAACACCCAAGGGGTTCTCATTGTGACGTAACTGATGGTATTTGTAAAACCCGGCAAATTGAAAAATCGTTTTACAGCAATGGGAAATTAAAGGAATATAAGGAGTTGAAGATATCAGGCAGCGGTTGGACGGAAGTAAAATCCAGGTCTGTACTTAAACAATACGGCTTTTCGGGAAGACTGATCCGTGAAGTGAAGAAACTAAATGGAAAAACTGTTTATGAGAGGAATTATTGACATTACTGTATTATCTTCATGATAAAATTGAATTAGTATGGAATACAGGAAACTTGGCAGATCAGGATTGCAGGTAAGCGCATTGTCACTTGGCTCGTGGCTGACTTTTGGTAAACAGATAAATGACAATACAGCCGAAGACCTGATGAGTGTTGCGTATGAGGCCGGTGTTAATTTTTTTGATAACGCCGAGGCCTATGCGAATGGCAAATCGGAAACTGTGATGGGTGCTATTTTAAAGAAGATGGGCTGGGAGCGAAGCTCGTACGTGGTATCGAGTAAAGTGTATTTCGGTGATGGCGGTAAACTGCCCAACCAAAAAGGATTGAGCCGGAAGCATATCATGGAAGGCTGCAATGCTTCTCTCAAACGATTACAATTGGATTATGTAGATCTCTACTTTTGCCACCGGCCTGATAAGAATACACCCATTGAGGAAACCGTGCATGCCATGAATACGCTTATCCAGCAAGGAAAGATACTTTACTGGGGAACATCGGAATGGAGCGCGGCTGAACTAATGGAAGCATTTCTTGTTGCCGAAAAGGATCGCCTGATAGCTCCCACTATGGAACAGCCTCAATACAATATGTTTGAGCGCACCAAAATGGAAAAAGATTTTTTACACCTGTTTAAACATTATGGTTTGGGAACTACGATTTGGTCGCCGCTGGCCTCCGGATTGCTTACGGGTAAATATAATGCCGGCTTACCCGATTCTACCCGCGTGAGTATGGAAGGCTTACAGTGGTTAAAGGACGGACTTCTGGTGCAGGATAAAATAAACAAAGCAAAACAACTTACAGAGTTGGCTAAGAGCATGGGTGTAAGTGTTACGCATTTATCATTGGCCTGGTGCCTGAAGAATCTATTCGTGTCGTCGGTTATACTGGGTGCAAGTAAAGTTGAACAGTTGAAAGAGAACCTGAAATGTTTGGATGCTGTTGCCAAACATACTCCTGAGGTGATGGAGAAGATCGAAGCTATTCTTCAGAATAAACCTGTGCAGCCCGGATATTAAGCTGACGAAAAGCAGGTTGTTAGATTTTGGTTGTTAGTTGGTTTCATGTCCATGCCTGACAACTAATACCAATTATAAATAAAATATAGTCCAATATTTTGCATGTAGATTTTTTTTATTACTTTTGGACTAAACTATAAATATAATTCTATGTCTCATCCAAAATCGTTAACAATTAAGGAGAGTGTTCAGGAATTATCACACTT